>NZ_JBGFSP010000012.1 GCF_041227145.1 Bacteroides sp. AN502(2024)
ATGCCTAAATAATTCATGTAGGTGCGATAGCAGATTTTGAACGTCGGGAAAATATGCTGCCGCCATACGGCCTTGTAACATCGTGCCTGATTGCCGCTTTCATAGTAACGCTCGGTAATGGCTCGAACCATCCTTATGCGCTCTATGGTACTTTCGTGGTGTTTTCGTTTCTCCATCTGCTTCCTTTTTATTACCTTTGCAAATGTCCTTTTGCAAAGGCTTTGCGCCGGTTCGCTGTATTTTAGCAGATGGAGCCGGCGCGGCTTTTTATTCCACGTCGGTCATGCCGAGCGGAATATTCACCCACGCACCCTTTTCGTTTTTGTATTCGGCACGAATGTATTTCTTGGTTTCGGTGGGCTGGTAGCTTTCCTCGATGATTTGCACACCCTCGATAAAACGCTCGTTGCCCGTTTCCTCGGCCATCTTACGGAGCTGGAGCACGCGGCTGGCCTTGATGTTCCCGCTTTGGTCACGGGAAAGCAGACGCAGCACGGCATTCACAAGGGCTTTGCTCGTTTCATCTTTGGCAAGGCTTTCAATATATGCCTTGACCATTGCGATGCCGTCCTCCACCGTGTCACGGTAGCCATCGATGGTGTTCACGCCGAGGGTAAGACGGAGTTTGCTGTCGCCGGAGGTAAACGTGTGGCTACGCTGGTCGTCTTTCGTCAGCCCCAGCACCTCCGACTTCATTTTCAGAATGGCGTCGAAGTTGCCGAAAACGGTGTTCTTGACCGTCTTAATCTGTTCGCTCAACTCTTGGAGGACGGGCAGCGTGGTACGCAGTTCGTCATCCACCATAGCGGCGTAGTTCTCGCGCTGCCGCTTGCGCTGTGCCGAAGCTTCTTTCTTTTGTTTCTCCGCGCGGTACGCCTCAAATTCTTGGCGTTCTTCCGCTGTCATTGTTACATTTTCCATATTAAACGGATTTTGAAGTTATTAAAAAGGGATTAAATGCTGTTTAATCGTTGTCGAAGTGCCGGTATATATCATCGGCGTATTCGGCCATGTCGGCCTGCGTCTGCGCCCATTCGGCAAGTTCCCTCATGAATGCCGCGTATTCCTCGCTTTCCATTTCGACGGTACGCTCCCTGATGGTGCGCTGCACGTCTTTCATTACTACATTGCTCATATCTTAAAAACTTTTCCAAGTGTTGCCAAACGCGACAAAGCAATCATTTCCTCCTTTTTCTTCTCTTGTTTGGGCTTACGTTCCCAACAGTCAGGGCAATAAACGCCACTCGGTGTGTTATACATACCGCCTTTTATCTCTTTGCCGCAAAGACAACACGTTATTGATTTCTTTTTCATATTATTGTTTTGATGGTTTCCACTCGATTGTTATCACGGCATCGAGTTTACCGCTACCGTTACACACGGGGCAGTCTTTTTTCACACGCTCCCGCAGTTCTTCACTCCAAAAGAAGCCGTTACCGTGACAATACCCGCACGAATGACCGCTGCTGATGATGTCTTCTTTCAGATTGCCACCCCCGACAAATGCAGGAGGTGTTACTTTGATGATGTCGCTTTTTACACTCATACCTGATTTGTTATTAGTTTATTAAAATGGCATCGTATTCCAATAGTTACGCCAATGCCCGAAACAATCACATCGGTTTCCGTCATTTTCTCTACGGACAAAAGCGAGATTGTTTCTATCAATCAATAGCTCATTGTAAGGGTATTGTTTAACTCTGATTTTATAGGCTCGTAGAGCAAGCCAGCGATTCTTTATTTTATTCATGCCTGTTTTGTTATTAGTTATACACAAATACTTTTAAACTCCGATTGAGAAATCTTTCCCTTCTCTTCGATTACTCTAAAGAAAGCAGTAGCCGGACAAACATCTGCATCTGTCGTTGTAAGACAAACGCCATCAGAAGGGAAGTATTCACAACCTATATCATTGTCCCAATCTATATACTTTTGAGCTTCTATCGCTACTTTATCGCAATATTGCCTATATGAGATGTACGAACTTCCGACTTCGTTTATCAATCTCTTTATATTCATTACTGATTTGTTTGAAACATATTATACTGAAAATCATATCCCAATGTCCGCAGCCGTTTTTCCTGTACCGCACTGCGGTTCTTGCTGTCCTCCGGAAGTATGACCACCCGTTGTTCACGGTTGAACAGGTAGCCTTTCTTCCGCATCCAGTAGCGCAGATTGCGCTCCTTACGCATTTGCCTGTCTTTTGTTCCCATGACCTAACAGTGTTTGCATAAACAGGGTGTCGGCAATGTCATTTACCGCCTGTATGTCTTTTACCTTGTTGTTGAACGCGGCCACCAGATTGCGCAACCTTTCACGCGGTATCTTGTTAAAGTCCGTGTGTCCCGTGGCACGGCAGGCAATACCTTTAATCACCGTGGCGTTACTCTCTTTGCCCGTGGCTTTCAGATAGCCGCCGATGGCGGCCATTACACGCTTGCGCAGTTTGTCCATTTCACCCGCGCCCGTCTTTTCATTCACCTGTGCCGAAAGCTGACCGCACACGTTTATCAAATCGTGGGTATCCATGTCGCGGCTGCTTTCCACACCGTAGCTTTCCACAATGGCGCGTTTCTCCGCGTCAGTCAGCCCCAACACGCTGCAAAGGGTGTGGAACTTCTTCAAAATATCCCTGTGGATTTCATCCATCGTTTTGTTTTCTGTCATATCATTTTACATTTTATCAATCCAATACTCCTGTGCGCCTGCTTCCCATATCACGAAGTCCGCGCCGCCCTCACCGAGGTCGGCAACCTCGTAACGGGTAGTGACGAATGCCTTGTAACCCTCCACACGTATTTTTATCTCACTGTCATAGCGGATGTTCTGTGCCATCGTGCCTTTGGGCTGGCCTGCCTTTTCATGGCTAATGAAAATAAACAGTTTGCCGGGGAACTCGTCACGCAAAGTCTGGTACTGATCCATATTGAAGCGTCTTAAATAATGTACGCTGTCAATCACAATCACGTCAGGGCTTTGTTTCTTCTTCAAACGGGTGCGCAATTCTTTCAGCTGTTCTTTATTCAGCAGTATAATGCGGTTGCCGACTTCCGCCATGCCCACGCGCTCCCATGCTTTTTGCAATGACAGGCTTAAACCCTGCTCCAGACTATTATATGCCACGCGACGAAAGCGGGTAAGGTACTTGCAGACCTGCATCACAAAGGTGGTTTTACCTGAGCCGCTGCCGCCGTAGATTATCCATGCGCCACGCAGTTCCGGTCGTCCGAAGCTGGCAAGAAATGCCCCGTCAAAGTCGGCCACCTCAAATTTTGCCGTCAGTACGTTTTTATTGCTTATCGCCCGTCCCATAGCTATTTATTTACCCTCCTTTTGCAAAGCCCAAATAGCGCGTTTTACACGACGCAAATCACATTCGCAGTCCTCCACTATGCGGTTGATGGCGTTCGTGGCTGTAATGCCGTTTGCTACGCAAATGGCGGCTACATCCTCGCTGTTCACCACCTGCAACTCCACGAACTTGCGTCCCATGCGGCTGTAAATTTCCTCGTACCCCTTGCGTTTGGTGCGCAGCCCTTTTTTAATGCGCTTCTCCAGAAAATTGGTGGCGCAAAGGATGATTCCACAGTGTCCCTCCAGCTGGTTGTAAAGGCTGATAAAGAAATAAAGCACCTGATCCGAAAGTTTGTCGGCCTCGTCAAGCACCACAAGCGGATTTTCCTTGCGTTTGAGCGTGTCGATGATGTCGTCCATCATATCCGACACCGTGCTGCCCGTGAAGTCCACACCCATACATTGCAGCAGCTTGCCCATGAACGTGCGGCGGTTCCAATACTCGGAGCAGCAGAGGTGGTAAACGTGGCGGTGCGCGGCGGCGTAGTTCTTTATGGCTTCCGTCTTACCGCATCCGGCATCACCCGTAACGGCCAATACAAGGCTGTCCTCGCGGGCATTGTCAAGCAGGAAGCCCATGCGGCTGTACGCGCGTGTTTCAGCAATGCGCCATGCTTTTGCCTCGTGTCCCGTCTGGGCGGCTATCGTGCGCCACATTTCCTCGCTGATGGTGTCCCAATCTCCTGCCAGCACCTTGCTGACAGTGGCCGCGCTTACGCCGTTCATGCTGTTGGCCGCCTTGTTTTGGCTGCCTTTCTGCGCGCAGTAGTCTTTAAGACGTGCGGCAATCTGTTGTTTTTCGTCCTTTTGCATCTTATTTCGTTTTAGAAAATTGAATAATCGTCTTTATCTGTCGAGGGTGCGCCCTGCGGTATAATGGGAACTTCCACCGTCTTAACTTCTATCGCCTCCACATCAACAGCTTTCAGACGTTTCTGCGCTTTCGGCAGTTTATGCTGTCCGCGGCTGTCACATAACAGTAGGCGGTTTAACGTATTATCCTCACGCATGTACGTATCGGCCTTTTCATAAGCGGCATTCAGGTTCTCCAGAACGTACCCCTCCAGCCGTTCGTTAAAATCAAACACCTTTTGAAGTTCCGCGGCATCACCCGTCTTTCGGTCGGCAAGTGCCATCGGCTGCACGTATTTTTCTGTCAGCATGAAACGCAGCGTGCCGTCTTCATTCACAGCCAGAACCTCATGCAGGTTGTCAGGATCGTACTTGACCGTCCAGCGTGTTCCCGTGTGTTCCCTGAAACGGATGTCAAAACAGTCATAGTCGCGCTTCATACCCAGAAGCGTGGGGCGCAGGCCGCTGCCCTCGATGGCGTTCTTGAAGCCTGTCGCCGCGCCGAAGCTGTACAGATACGCCTCACGGTTCAAAGGCAGGCGGCGTTCCGTCGGCAGGTTCTCCATCAATGCGCGGAACTGCGCTATTTTTAAGGCGCGTTCAGCCTGTATCATTTCCTCTATCTGGCGGCGGACGCCTGCCTCGTCGGGGAAACTGTGCCGAAGCCTGTTCAGGGCTTCCGCATTGGGCTGGCGTTTCGGGTTCGTCGTCACGCCGTAGCCGCTCCAGTTGTTCCACTTGTTACAGTAGGTTTCATTCAGGTAGTCGAAATACGGTTCTATTACCTTTGACTTGGCGTTCTTCACGCGGGCGGGGGTCAGCAATTTGCCCATCACGCCATAAACAGGCGTCATGGCCTTAATGGCATAGTGGTCGCATTGTATCTGGTTTGCCCGAAGCATGACCCCGAAAAGCTCCTCGCTGTGCTTGGCTGCATTGCGTAGTGCTTCGGCTATCAAATCGGGGGTCTCGTGCGTGCCGATGGCATACCCTATCGGGTAATTTACACACGGGTCAAGCACCACCTCCAACGTCAGACGGTTGTCGTAATTGGCGACGTTGTGTCCCTTGCTGTTCGTCTTGGTCTTTTGATAGAGCAGTTCCACATCCCAACCGTCAAGCGTCCACATCAGGAACGGAGCGGTCGGACGGCTGCGCTTCACTTGCATACTCTTTTCGTTGCGGAAATTCGTAAGACCGCGGCGGCCGACTGAAATTATAAGGTCTTTTTTCTTTCTCCACACACCGACGGCGGAGGGGGTGATCTCTTTCCAGCCGTTCTTGCGGGCTTCACGGTTATAATACCCCGCGATTGTTACGTCGTCAAGGTTGTTATGGTGCGCAAGTATGACCGTTAAAACGCTTTCCTTGTCTTCGTCATCAACCTTTGCGGCGTTGATATTCTGGAATTTCTTGCTGATGAAGCACGCATAACCCTCGTGCAGGTACTCGTTGAACTTGCGTTGCAGGCGGCGATCGCTTTCGGGTAACGAGTGCGGGAAGCGGTCAGTCAGGCGAGGCAGGGCTGCCGCGGCCTTGCGCCAGAACTCCGTCTTATTCAGGCGCGGTTTGCTCTGACGCATGCGGTGACTGTTGCTGGTTTCGATACACTGCCGAAAAGCATTCATGATGGCACAGTTGTTTGAGTATTCCGCCTGCTTCTCGGGGGAGAGATGGCGACCATCGGGCAGCACGTAGGCCTCATAAAACCGCATGGCCTGTCCGTCCGGGGTGATTGTATCCATGAAAGGCTTGCTGTCGGCTTTTTCCTGTAAGTCGGGGTTGCGGCGGTAAACCTCCGTGCGGTATTTTAATGGCAGGCTTTCAACGGCAAACAGCGCGGGTGTACCATAACAGGCACGTTGCACCTGCTTAATCTTCCCCTCTCTTACATAGTAGTTAAGGTTAGATTTCGACATGATGCCTGCCGTTAATTCTGCATGGCTTATACAAAGCGTGTTACCGTAATATTCCATAATTTGCGTATATTTGTAGCGGTTGTTAAAATTACATTTATGGAAGTCAATATTTACTGTCACTTGTCCGCTCCAGCTGTGGAAGAACATAACGTTCGAGAATATTTAGAAGAGTTTCTGTCTGATATATCAGGCATTCTACAAGTTGTGGCTCGGGCTTTCTTGATTGTATGGGAAAAGTCCGATCTTGCACCCGAACCAAACTATTTACAACATTCATTTGATGAAGAAGGCACCCTGACGCTGCCTTTATCCTTTCAATATTCCTGTCTGGAACAGGCATATTTAAGGGTTGAACTAATGAAATCTCTATTCTCAAATCTGGCCTACAAGAAAGGGGTTGAGATTGTTTTCGAGTACCACCTTGACGATTGATCCTGTTTTTGCTCATGGCTTAAAGGTTTTGTGCTTCCGCCTGTATGGCAGGAAACTGGTTTAACATTACGTTTTTGTAGTTCTTCACCGGCTTGCCGTCCTTGATGATGTCCACACGCCCCGTGTTCTTGTCGCATTCCAGCATCACACCATTGGGGAAATACTGACGCATATAGCCGTCAGCATCGTGCATTGTTTCCATTGCGGGGGAAACAATCATTAGAATACCACCACGTTGAAGCGCGTGAAACTGAATTTTCCGAATGGTGCTCGTGTCCTGCTCATATTTGAGCGCTTTCCATACCGTAACGTCCGACACTCCGAATGCTTGTGCCAAAAAATGACGATCTTCCTTAGTCACATGAATGTACTTTTTCATTGTTGCTTGTTTATGTTTTACACCTTAAATTCACCATATCACCTTTTTTTCGTATATTTGGGCGCTGGTTAATTTTTTAATCCGTTGCAAATATCGTAATTTCTCACGAATAATCAAATAAAATCGTGATAAATTTAATTTTATAATGAAATATGCATGTATGAACGAAACAATTCACGATAGAATCGGGGCGTTAGTCCAAGAATATGGCAATGGGAAGAATACCGTATTCGCCAATAAAATAGGTGTAAGTGAAGGAAATATACGCGGTTATATCAAAGGTATCATGCCTAAAGCAGATGTCCTTGAGAAAATCGTGAGAATACTCGATGTTAATGCTATGTGGCTACTCACAGGCATTGGACACATGCGTGTGAGTAATTTAGATATAAATGCACCTGTACTTGTTTCAGATAATGATAAACTTGCTCCCGTTCTACAACAGTTTGATGTGTTTATCCAAAAAAAAGACGCTCAAATTGTACAGCAAGCAGAAGAAATTGGTCGGTTACGTGAGCGCATAGCCCAAATGCAACAGCGTTTTGAAAAAAATGCAACCAATGCGAACACCGATACTATTGCCAATGTCGGCTAATTCGGTACACCAACACACTGTCTACATTCATACTGCCGACATCCCTAAAATGGGGCAAAAAGGATGATGATTAGCTATCTTCTTCATTTTTGGAGAGTAAACCATGTGTTAAACATTTATAATCAATTACTTATACAGATTATAGCCGTTATTTTTCCTATATTCAAAAAGGAATTAAAGGGGTAGATTTTCACGAAAAAGCCGCTTTTTTATAGTCATTTTTGCCATTTGGGGGGAGTATTCCCCTACCGATAACTATACCCAACACTATACCCAACACCTATTTTTTTAAACGAAACGTACCATTTTACCTCCTACCTACACGAACATTTACTACCTTAATTCTATCATTTCCGAAGGCTCATTTAACAGGCGGTTAAATACCCATTAAACAGTGTTTGTGTTCCATTTGCAACCTCACCTTTCCAATACCGACTCCATGTTAGGAAACGAACAGACATACGGGCAAAAGCCCCATTTAACGCAGTTCTTGCCCATTTGTAAGCATTGCCGCCAAACAAAAGGAAGCGGTCAGAAAGCCTCTAAAAAGCCACCTGACCGCCCATGCGATTAAAGCAAATTAAACCTGAAGCAAAGCCGCATTAAACACCTGCTTAAACACTTTGCTTTCGTCTTAAACCAAAACTAAACCAACTTAAACCTTTTGTACGTTTCGTTTTATAGTACTCTATCCTATTATTTTTACTTATATATTTAATTATCAAATCCTTATATCCTCAAACGAGTATTATGCTTTTGTACGTTTCGTTTTCACGCCCATATGATTCCAAGTTCTCGAATTTTAGAAAACCCCAATAATATGGCATTAAGAAACAGTTCTTTAAAATGGCTGTTTTTTTCGTAAGCATTCGGTAAACCACGTATTTTCGTCTCCACCTTCCATCATTAACTTTACGTCCAAAAAGCCAAGTTATGATGACACGAGAAGAAGTAGTAGAAATAATGAACTACTGCAAAGAGCACAAAGTGACTTATAAGTCAAGATTAGAGGAACTCAATATCCCTGTATGGCGGTTTTATGACAGCAAATCCCGTTATGCCGCCGAGCAATCATCTGGTAAAACGGCTCAAGGTGAGTTTATCGAGCTTCCGCATAGCGGATTTTTTGTTCCGGTTCCTTCATTTGCCGGTACAACCGGACGGAAACAGAAAAGTACACCGACCACGCCAAGCGGATTGAAAGAGATAGAAATACGTACACCGGCCGGTAGTGCCATACGCATTTGTGGTGAGCTAAATGAAAAGGAACTGTTTTCAATCATCCGGGCCTGCAGCCATGTTCAGCCTTAATGACAGTATGCGCTATCTGTTGTATAACCGCCCAACTGATATGCGCAAAAGCTTCCATACCCTCAGCGGTATCATCACCGACGCCATGGGTCAGGACCCCTGTAACGGCAACGTGTATATCTTCATAAACCGTGCCCGTGACCGTATAAAACTCCTGCATTGGGAGCCTGGCGGCATGGTGTTATATTCCAAACTTCTGGAAGCCGGTACCTTAGGTAAACCTGATTCTGCCAACGACAATGAGGTCTGTACAAATATAGAATGGCGGGAACTTGTCATGATAGTGGAGGGTATCATGGAAGCCCGTGACTCCCGTCGCACGAGACTTGAAAACCTGCAGAAACTTCGAAAATAGTATCGGATTTTTTACTCTGTTTGCTTTTGTATGTCATTGGATTTTAGTATATTTACATTGTGAAAAAATGAGATGCAGATGCTTACAGAGGAACAGGAAAAAGCCTTATTGGAAGAATTAGAGCAGCTCCGTCAGGATAAAGCGGCGCTTATCAGCAGGGTTTCCTCACTGGAACAGTCGCTGTACTGGCTTCGGAAAAAAGTCTTTGGCCGGATGAGCGAGAAGAATCTTCCGCTTGATCCCAACCAACTGTTCCTGTTCTCAAAAGCTGAAATGTCCTCCATGGAAATATCCCGGATGGAGGAGGAAGTCCGCAAAAGCGATGAAGAAATCACCAGAACCATAAAAGTCAAGGAGAAGCCGGCCCGCAAGCCCTTGGATACATCTTCTCTTGCGGTAGAGGTTGTTGATCTTTACCCCGAAGGGACAACAGACGGGGAAGGCAGGCTTAAGGATGATTTCATTGAAATCGGAAAGGAAGAGAGTTCACGCCTGGAACGTGTTCCGGCAAAATTGTATATCCTGAAGACTGTCCGTCACAAAGTGATAAGTAAGTCCGATATGGAGAAATACCCCGAGGAAAGACAGATCCTGATTCACCCTCTACCTCTTGTTCCGGTCAGTAAATGTATGGCAGGCGCCTCGGTCCTGACAGACATTATCATCGGCAAGTTCATGTATCATCTCCCGTTCTATCGTCTGATACAGCAGTATCGCGAATCAGGAATCAGCATAAGCGAATCTACCATGTGCGGATGGTATGAAATGGCGGTGGAGAAACTCAGGTTGCTGTACAACCTGCTCAAACAGAAGATACTCTCCAGTGAGTATATACAAGTGGACGAGAGTGTCATTCCTGTGCTGGACAATGAGAAACATAAGGCGAAAAAGGGGTATGAGTGGTGCGTACGCGACGGCATCACGGGGGACGTCATGTTCCATTATGACCGTGGCAGCCGTTCGGGGACTGTAGCCCGTGAACTGCTGGGATGTTACCATGGCATTGTGCAATGTGACGGCTATGCAGCTTACGAACAGTTTGAGCAGGTGAAAGGAATCACTATGGTCGGCTGTTGGGCACATGTCAGAAGGAAGTACGTGGATGCCCTGGAAGAGAACAGGCCCCTGGCCACACAGGCAATACACTACATCGGCAAGTTGTACAAGATAGAATCTGAAGCCAATGATGCAGGGCTCACAGCTGAAGAGCGTAAGGAAAAACGTATCAGTGAGGCCTATCCGCTGATACTTGAATTTGAAAAGTGGCTGCAGGACACCTATCTTAGAGTGCTTCCTAAAAGCCGTATGGGTAAAGCCATCGAATATACGTACACGCTCCTTCCAAGACTTTCCAGATACGTAAACGACGGAAGAATCGAAATTGATGACAACCGTATAGAAAATGCCATAAGACCTTTGGCTTTGGGAAGAAAGAACTATCTGTTCTGCGGAAACGATGCATCAGCATACAGGGCTGCCATCGTATACTCACTGATTTCAACCTGCAAATCAGCAGAAGTAGACCCCAGAATCTGGATGGAAGATGTCCTGAGCAAAATTCCATATTATGAAAGGGATGAGAAGAATATGGAAGAACTTCTACCACGTAATTGGGTAAAATCCAATCAAACTTGTTCCGAATAGATACTATTAGTTCCGAATCGACTACGAATAGCACCGATTCGGAACTAATTTCACAAAAATTGCAACGTGGTTTACCGAATGCTTACTTTTTTTCTATTTCATCAATAGTTATTGGAATACGTTCTATTTCGCTAATTAAATCACAGCTAAATATATCGTTAATTGTGGAAATTGTTGATATAGCGTAGATTTTATCTTGGAATGGTACGGCAACTATGTCTTTATTAGTAATTTTATCCCTTAGATATTTCCATCTATTGTTTTCTTCTCCATATGATACTTGGAATTACAATATTTCTTTTGGAAAAGTGACAGGAAACAAATTGCTCTTTAAATATTTTTTTGTAATACCATTTTTAATGTGGAATGGTAAAATGGGTTGATCTGTATTTATTATTTTTAGAATTTCATTGATCTCCTTTTGTTTGGCTACGTCTTCATTAAAACAAAACTTCATAAGAGATAGCATAACATTATCAAAACCGTTAGTATCAATATAATAAGCTATTCGACCTGTATTTCTAATGTTTTGTATCAAATTTTGAACTTCGAGAGCTGCATTTTTGCCATATCCACACCAATATAATCTTCCGGCTCCTTTATCTGTGAATGCTTGATTTATTGCGTCCATAAGAGAACGATCTCTACCGCTATATCCAAGCACAATTAAACTCTTATCAATGAAATAACGACGCATTGCAACAACAAACTCTTCATGTTGCGAATCTAGTTCTTTGGCTGTATTCTTTAGTGTACTATATTTATAATCGCCATGTAAAGCTATATATAGCAATTCATTAGAACTTTCTGTCCTGTATATACGATCTACACAATCAAGATTGATTGTTATTGGAGTTATATTTGCTTGTTGAGCAGCTCTTTCCACAAGCCCATCAAAATTTGTACTCCAGACAGATTTGACAATCCCATATTTATTTAATAAACATAAAAGTTTGTACCCTACATAGGGGATTTTCCCTTGGCATAGGTTTTGAAAATATTTTATTCTATCTGCCTCAATTTTATATGTTCTTTCTGCATAAAAAGAATACTCATTAGGTGAGCCTGCTTGTGGAAAATCATTTTGAGCATCTAACCATTGTTGAATAATCATTCTACTTCTTTCGGATTTCTTAGGGTCTACAAGTTTTTGCTGGTTTCCTGAAAGTGTTTGATATATAGATTCTTTCCAGTCCCAAATGCAATCATTTGCAGATTGAATACCTGATGAAATTGAAGCTCCAGCTCCAAGGAGAACTCCAAATGACCCATCAAGATTTTGTTTGATGGATCGCAAAAATGAATCAAATTCTAAATAGATACTAGTATGATTTGTCATAGAGCTATTCTTATATGTGTGTTTGACAGAAGAATTTCTACAAGAACATCAGTCTAATTGCTTTCTGTAAACTGAATCCAAAGTATTACCGTCTTTGTCTTTCCAAACTAACCAGCCATTATTACTACTGCCAATACAGAAATCAACAGCAGTGCTGGGACTTGAAAATGTTTTGTCTGATGTCAATGTCAATATGCCGTTTTCATTGACGGTGTAGTCTTGAAGCATCTTTTCCCGCTTTTCTTTCCAATTGAAAGATGGTACAATTGTTCGGGCTATAATACTTCCTTTTAGGACGGTAAAACCATCGGAGCTATAAAAGCCTTTTGCATTGCATCCTCTACCTTTGGTGTAGAACAAATGCTCGCTCTTTGGCTGTGAGATTTCGAAGATATTGCAACCGATAAATGACGCCAAAAACTTCACATCCTCAAAGAATTCATCCATCGAATCCTGTTGGTGTTCAGGTAAATTGGGAGCTTTAGGAATTTGTTTGTTATCGTTTAGGATAAAAGTATTCGCTTCCTTGGCTTCGGCTATCGCTTTATGCTCTAAGTATTGCACATCAACTTTAGTCATATCGGCATCTTTCGATACAAAGATGAGTGCTTTTTGCCAAAATGCCTTTTTGCTGTCATGGCCTTTCACACGTTCTTTGAAATTCTCCGTTTCGCCAATATATGCTTTCGGCTTGGTTGATTCATCTTCACCCAGCAATATATAAAACGCAGGTTTCTGCAACTTCTCTTGGGTATTCAGATAAGAGAGGTTGGAACGTGGCACGACAAACATTTGGCAAATCTTATTGCTGATGAATGCGTATTGAGTTCCTTTCGGATCTCCGTCTATTAAATATGTTGTTACTGTCTTGCCCATAATTATTTCGACCAGATTTTTTTACTATATCAAATATAGTCGATAAATCACTAAAATATTTGTTGTTAAATGAGTGGCTGCTATAATTTATTCACAAATTAAATTTCCGGCAATCCCAATTCTCGTAAGAACTCATTATGTCGGTTGCGGGCATTTTTTATCTGCTCGTCTATTTTTTTCAGTTCTTTATTCACTGCCAGCAAGTCTATTCGTTCTTCCTCTTTTGAAAGATTTACATAACGGGTAATGTTAAGATTGTATTCATTTTCTTTGATTTCCTGCAACGAGACTTGACGTGAATAACGTGTCTCCTCCTTGCAGTACTGGTAAGTAGAAACAATTTTATCCACATCCTCCTTGCGAAGATAGTTCTGCCGCTTGCCTTTCTTGTAATGTTCATCCGAACTGGCATTAATAAAAAGCACCTTGTCATTCTTACGACATTTTTTCAATACTATCAGACAGACAGGTATGCCGGTTGAATAGAAAAGATTGGCAGGCAGCCCTATTACAGCATCAATGTTGTCATCTTCAATCAATTTCTTTCTTATTGCAAGTTCCTTACCACCACGGAACAACACACCATGCGGCAAAATAATAGCCATTGTTCCTTCTTCGCTTAGGAAATGAAAGCCATGCAACAGGAAGGCAAAGTCTGCTGCTGACTTTGGTGCCACTCCATATCTATTGAAACGGAAATCTTTTGCTGTCTCTTCTGTCGGTTCCCAGCGCAATGAGAATGGCGGATTTGCCACAACTGCATCAAATGTTATCTTTTTCGACGGATTTTGTTCATTCAAGATGTTCCAATCATTGATAAGCGAATCACCGTGGAAAATCTCAAACTCTGCATCTTTCACTCCGTGCAAAAGCATGTTCATGCGAGCAAGGTTGTAAGTGGTTATATTCTTTTCTTGCCCGTAGATTTTGCCTATACCATTGTCGCCCATCTCATGGCGTACATTCAGCAGCAGTGACCCCGAACCGCAGGCAAAGTCCAAGACCCTGTTTATCCTATTCTTCTTCCCCATTGCAGGGTCTTGACAATCCAAAGTCACAATGCGTGATAATATTGTAGAAATCATCTGTGGCGTATAAAACTCTCCGGCTTTCTGGCCTCCACCTGCCGCAAATTGTCCGATAAGATATTCGTACGCATCACCGAGTGAGTCCGAATCGGAGGTGAATTCCGTTAGTCCGTCAGCTATGGTCTTAATGACTTTGGAAAGAAGATTGTTCCTTTCCATATAATTCTTGCCTAACTTCTCGGAATCAAGATTGATTTCAGAGAACAATCCTTTGAAAGAACTTTCAAAAGATTCGTTTTCTATATATTTGAAACCATCCTGCAATGTATGTAGTAATTCGTCACTCTGTATTCTTGCCAGTTCTACAATATTGTCCCATAAATATTGTGGCTCAATTACATAATGAATTTTACGACGTATCTGTTTCTCAAAAAGAAATGTGTCGTTCGCATTTTCTTTATACCAGATGTGCAATGATGTCGTAACATCCCATTTCTTCAGTTTTTCTTCTGTAGGGACAGGATAATCAGAACCGAGTTCTTTCTGTGCAGCCTTTATATAGTTGTCTGAAAGATATTTCCAAAAAAGGAACGACAACATATAGTCACGGAAATCATCCGCCATCATTGCGCCACGCAGGTTGTTGGCTATACTCCAAAGGGTCTTGCCCAATTCACTTTGCTTGCTTGTTGTCATAACTTAATTGTTAGAATGAATTATGAATTTGTATTTTGACATAAGGGCATGATAAACTTCCCTGACAATCTGTTTGTTGTCATCAACCATTGCTTCCATTTGCGGATAATATACTTTCTGATGCGTCAGAGTATTGACAATGGTAGATACTCGGTCTGCATTTGTAATGCCAATCTGTTCAATGACATATTTTAATTGTCCTGTACCTAAAAACGATGCGATGTTCTCTAATACTTGCCTTAAAAGAGCAATATGATAAATCTCCAGTTCGTCTTTTATAACGGCATCGTCTAAAATCTGGAGAAGCCGCAGATGATATAACAGCACATCGTTTTTAGGATTAGCCAACGCATATCCGTCATCCGTTCGCTCCAATAACTGAATCTTGGATTTCTTTTTATATCTATCCGATTTTTTTCCTTTAAACAGACAATCGCTTAATATTGTCGCAAACCCGATGTGGTGGGTTGTTATTATTATCTTCTTTTTGTTACAATATTTGTCTATCAACTCCAATAGGGTAAATATCGTGACGAATATATTATGGTCATCAAGGCTTGAAACTGGGTCATCAATAAATATATATTCATTTTGTTCATCTTGCCATCCCTCTGTATCAAACATCGCAAGGAAAAAGCACCAGATGAAAATACGTTCCTCGCCTCTGGAAATCTTGATAGGATTTTTATCCTCATCATCTCTCAGATAGAAAATTATTTCTTCAATGCCGTCTTCAGGGTGTTCTTCGTTTGTGTGAAAATCAAAGTCATACTTTACATAATATGGCTTTAGCTTTTCCCTTACTTTCGTTTCATCTATATAAGAATGTAAGTCGTTTAGACTGCTTTTGACAATCCGCATACTGATGTTTTCTTCAGCATTCTCTATATCGTTATTCCACACGAAAAGGTCTTCGCTGAAAGCATTGTAGTAAACACCTGTTTGCTTATGCTGCTCATTTCTCGCCAACTCCTTATACTCTACAGAAAGTCTTGTCTTTCCTGTAGCATTGAATGCGTACAAGAGAAATATTTGCTCTTTGGCATTTTTAATTTCTTGGGCTATATCGTGTAATTCCATATTTCTTCTTTTTTATAATTTAGGAAATAGTTGTTGCATCAAACCTTTTTTATGCCGCTCCAATAAACTCACTTTGCTCTCATATAGGCTTATCAGTTTTTCTGCATATGAGAAACATTCTGCTATTTTTTGCCGCTCGTCAGGGGAAGGACACTGTATTGGTAAACTAAAGAAATCATCTATTGATATATTAATTCTATCGAATCTTGCTCCATAATTTGCTTTCTTCTTTATAGATTCATGCCATACATCAGTTCCAAAATAGTATTCAAAATAATCAACATTTTTCTCTTTAAATCTAAAGATTGTGTAAAGCGGTGACATTATACCCATACATATTTTATTCCTTGAAATAGGCCCGACAGGAGATTCTGTAGAAACTCTCGGGTTATATACAAAATCATTATATTCTACAATTTGATAATTATTTAAATTATCATTAGTTACAATTTTCCGGTCAAAGTAATCCTGTTGGGGTACAATACCATAAATAGCAGAGTTTGTTAGAACAGGGTATTTGCAATTCTCTTTATTCTTGGCTGTTTCATGTTTAGCTATTTCGTGCAGTTCCTTTTCTTCCCATTCACCATCATTCCTAAATTCTGGAAAACGAACTTCAGGTACATACTTTCCTTCAACAGGAAAAAGTTTCTGCATAAGCCCTTTCTTATGTGTCTTCAATTGTTCTACCTTTTCTTTCATAGCACTTATCTCTTCATCTATTGACGAGAGACATGCTGCGATTTTTTGCTGTTCTTCAGGAAAAGGAAATGGAAGTTTAATATTAGAAAATTGAAGATAACTAATCATCTTACCATCTCTGATTCCCTCTATGTTTCTATTGAGTTCCAATATATAATTGGCAGATTTTAGATAATGTCGATAAAAATCATTATAGACAGTATCAGAAATTTTTCTCAACACAATATACGCAGGGCTACACAAGCCTTTATAGTTAGAATATTCTATTCCACCTTGGAAGGATCTTAGACTAATAATGAAATCACCTACTTCTACAATCTTATAGCTTTTAATACTATTATCGCTAACAATAACATTATAATCAATTAAATTTCTTGGTACAGCACCTTTATCTTGAGTTATTGCCAATATTGGTAAATCAGAATTATGATTTTTATTTACTATAGGCGCAAACAAGTTATTACCATTGACAAAATCCCAACTTGCACTCTCCCTAAATTCTGGAAAACGAAGAGCAGGAACAAGATGCTTTTCTCCTGTCCTTTTTATCTCACATCCTTTAGACATATCACTCCTCATATGCTGACAATCCCGATATTTCCTGATCTGTTGCCATTTTCTTCAATAATGGTATCAAGTCATTCATTAATGCCGTTTCTTCTTTTGCCCGTGCTTTCCAGTCCAGCTCCAGTGGTTCAAGCAGTTCGTTAAGTTTCTCCCCATCAAATATTTTCCGCTCCACAATATCATTGACAAACTGTTGCAGCGAAACGATATTCAGCCTATGCGTATCTGCTATCACAGAAAGTTCTGCGGCATATTTCTCTGTCTTGAACACTTCATATTCCTCCTTGATTTCCTGCACGGTCTTTCCGTTCAAACTATCAGAGTCGTGACTATTTATAAAGGCTATAATATCGTCGCGTTCGTCAAGCATATTTGAACTTGAACAAATCAGACTTATCAGTTGGGTTTTAGTCATCTTAGCCATGGACGGAACACCGCTGTAATAGCGTGCTATAAGTTCCATGATATAATCGTAATCGATGATGGCAGATGCAAACAGGACAAACTCGAAATCCAAATCATCTATCGTATCGGATACTTCATCACTCTTTTTCTGTCGTTTATCTCGAAGTTCCTTTGCCAAATCCAGATATGCACCACGGAACGCTACTAAATCATTATCGGTAAAGCCATAAGGTACACTTGGCTCACTGACTATACCCGGTTCATTGCTTCTCGTATCAATAATATCTGTATATTGGTCCAATTGGGTCTTATATCTCTGTATTTCCTTAAAATGATTGATAAAACCGGCTTTGGCATTATCCCCTCTAAGATTTGCCACTTCTTCCGCTTTAAATTCCAAATCGTGCAGATTCATAAATTCACGCAGACTCCTGACTGCATCCTTATACTTCTTCATAATGGCAGACGCAGGTTCAACCAGCCAGACTTGCCGCGCTCTTTCATCTTTTTCTCCGGAAAACAGTACTATTGCCTCATCCACAGCGGCTTGTTGTCCACGAAAATCAAGAATGTTTCCGTAGGGCTTTGTATCGTTCAGAATACGGTTTGTACGTGAAAAAGCTTGTACCAATACATGCCACTTCAAATTCTTATCGACATACAGTGTGTTCAAGAATTTGGAGTCAAAACCGGTAAGTAACATATCCACCACGATGGTAATGTCTATCTTGTTGTGATGTGGATAGTCCTTATTGGTATATTTTTGGTCTTTTATACGTTGTTGTACATCCTGATAGTAGGTGTCAAACTCTGTAATAGAATGGGTCGTACCATATTGTCCATTATAATCATCTATAATTTCTTCCAGAGCTTTTTTCTTTTGGTCCAGCTCTTTTTCGTTATCCAAACGCTCCTGCTGTAAATCCTCCTGAATCTGTATTATATCCTTGTTCCCTTCTGCCGGAGGTGAGAATACACAGGCGATATTCAGTTTAACGTAATTCTCATCTTCCTCTGTCCGCTTTTTTTGTTCTGTTTTGAAAAGATTGTAATATTCAATCGCCTCATTGATTGAGCCGGTGGCAAACAGAGCATTAAATCGCATATCGTTGGTGGCTGCCCGATGTTTGTTTAGAATGGCATCGACAACGGCTTGTTTCTTCATCTCTCCGTCAACTATCTGCATGATATTCTCGTCAGGTTTGAAATAGTCAATATGGAAACGTAATACGTTCTTGTCATCAATTGCATTCGTTATTGTGTATGAATGCAATTCCTTCTGAAATATATCCACCGTCGTTTTGTAGTGCCCTTCTTCTCCTGTTGCTTGCACATATGTCGCATTTTTGTCAAATATGGGGGTACCGGTAAAGCCAAATAATTGTGCTTTAGGGAAGAAATCCTTTATGGCTTTATGATTATCGCCAAATTGTGAACGATGGCACTCATCGAATATGAAGACAATCCTTTCGTCCCTTAAATCCTCCAGTTCTTCCTGATAATTCTTTCGGTTTTCTGGATCCAATGCTATTCCCAATTTCTGAATGGTAGTGACAATGATCTTGTCTTTATAGTCTTCTGACAACATCCTGCGTACAAGAGAATCCGTATTGGTGTTCTCCTCCACACAGTTTTCCTGAAACTTGTTGAATTCTTCGCGTGTCTGTCGGTCAAGATCTTTTCGGTCCACAACGAACAAGCACTTCGCAATATCAGGATTGTCTTTCAATAATGTGGCAGCCTTAAAAGAAGTGAGTGTCTTGCCGCTTCCCGTTGTATGCCATATATAACCGTTTCCACGATTTTCCTCAATGCATTTGACTATTGCCTTTACAGCATAAATCTGATAGGGACGCATCATCAGTACTTTCTGTTCACTGGCAACAAGCACCATATAACGGCTGATTATTTCTCCCAATCTGCATTTGGGAAGAAAAGCATCTGCAAAGGCATCCAATCCGTTTATTTTCCTATTGTCTTCATCCGCCCACCTATATACCGGCAGGAAATTTTCATCGGCATTGAAGTTGAAATGCAGGTTATTGTTGTTGGCAAAGTAATATGTATTTGTCTGATTGCTTACAATAAACATCTGAATGAAGCAAAGCAATGAATTCGTATATCCATTACCCATATCATTTTTATAGTCAACAATTTGCTGCATAGCCCGTCGTGGGCTAACCTCAAGTGCTTTAAGTTCTATCTGCACAAGCGGTAAGCCATTAATCAGCAACATAACATCATATCGCTGGAAACTATTACGTGTATTGATGCGTAACTGGTGTACAACCTCATAATCATTCTTACACCAGTCTTTTATATTCACTAATGTATATTGCAACGGTGTGCCGTCTTCACGAAAAAACGTATTGCGTTCACGCAATCTTTTGGAAGAATAATATACATCAGAATCAGTTATTTCTTCCAGTAATCGTGTAAATTCAGAATCAGAGATATGAACATGATTCAAATGTTCAAATTTCTCACGGAAATTCTGCTCCAAAGAGTTTCTGTCGCAAATATCCGGTCGATATGTATATTTTAACTCTATCAATTTGTGGATAAAGTTTTCTTCTATTTGCTTTTCTCTAATCATATTTAGTTGGATATTTGATTCTTTATTAGGTCTTTGGGGGCAACCTGAAGAATCTCAGCAATTTCAAATAGCACTTCCAAACTTGGTTGACGTCTGTTACATACATACGCATTGACTATACAGAAACTCTTGCCTAGTTTTTCTGCCAGCCAAGTTTGTTTGATACCTCTTTCTTCAAGTACCTCTTTTATCCGATTCATGGGTTTATCCATCGCTTTATTTTTATATCATCAATATGTTTGCAAAGATATAAAATTTTGTGCTATATAAAAGGAAAAGGAGAGGGAAAATCCCCTACTTAAGCTTAAACCAAATATCAGACATTCAAATTTTCCATTGCCAATTGGAAAATCCAGTGTAAGATGCCCCCTAAAACCAAAGCGCTTGTCCCCCCCTGAAAATATTCAATAATACCCCCTTAAAAGTCTTGACCGATGGGGTCATTATTATAGTTTATTACCCTCTGTATGCCGCCATCTTCCGAACGCTTTCCCCGGTTAACTCAATCCGGTGAGCCGTATGTATGATACGGTTCATGATGGCATCTGCCACGGTAGGATCACCGATTGCGTCATACCAATTGTCGGTTGGCAGTTGCGAGGTGATGATGATGGACTTGCATCCATGCCGGTCCTCTATTATATCGAGCAGGATGGGACGTTCCTTGGCATCAAGGTTTACAAGGAAGAGGTCATCCAGTATGAGCAGTGTGCCCCGTTCGATTCTCTTGAGTTCTGATTACAGTGTGCCTTTTACTTTTGCCACCTTGGGCGTGCCCATAAGTTTCGGGGCATTCGCATAGTATGTCCGTATGCCTTTCTTCAGACTTCATAACCCATGGCTGTGGCAAGGAAGCTCTTTCCGGTTCCGGAGGAGCCTGTAATGAAGAGGTTCTGTCCCTGCTGGATGAACTCCAACGATGCAAGCCGCTCCACCTGGTTACAGTCAAGGCCACGCGGGATTGTATAGTCTATCTGCTCGAGGCAGGCCTTGTAGCGGAACGAAGCTCTGCGTATAAGACGTTGGATGGCTGCATTAGCGCGGTAGTCCCATTTCCTGGCAAGTAACATGTGCAGGAAAGAGTCGATTGTCATTGTTTCAGCCATGGTGGAAGCCAGGCTTTCAGTGAAAGCGGCGGCCATTCCGTGTAGCTTCATACGGCTCATCAGTTCGATTGTCAACGTGTTGCGGTCTTTTTCGACTGCTATCGGGGCGGTAAGATTATTTGTCTCCATTGTTATTCTTATTTAAATGTTTTGATTTTGCGAAGTAGGCTGCTCCGCGGATATTCTTGTGGGTGGATGTTACGGGGGCTTCATCGTCGATGTCGTCTTTTGACAGGAAGCCCGCATCATCGCCACGCTCAAGGATTTGTCTTATTTCCTGATAGCCGTATTGGCGCTGTTGCGTGGCGCATGCGCTTGCCACCACCAACCGTTTCAGTCCGAAGGTCTTTTCCTGTGCCATGATTCCTTTGCATGAACGGAACGCTGCGGGAGGATACTTCTTGAGTTCTGCCACCTTGCGTAGATACAGCAACAGGACGTTATCCGCCTGGCCGGCCCGTTCGTAAATCTGTTCCAGATCCTTTTCGTAACTTTCATGACGTCCGGGCAGTCCGTGGGTATCCTTGGTCGTATAGATATAGGGCGTGTCATCACGCCGGTGTGTGGTTACCAAACGCAGGCCATGATATATTTCCAGCCTGTCGGCATCATAGACAATTTCGACACGTTTGCCTATATACTCTTTCGGCACGCTATAATGGTGGAGCCTGAAGGTGACATAGCTGTTCCGCATTACCGTCGCGGAGCGTCGTTCCTTCATCTGATGGCGTATGGCGAGAAGCGGGCGGAGGCAGTCGGATTCAACCTGTTCAAATTGTTCCCGTCTTGATAGGGGACGTCCGCTCATCCTGCGCCCGTTGAAGGCCGAGAGCGATTCGGCGACAGCTGCATTCAGGGTTTCCAGCGAGTTGAACACAAGCCCCTCGATGTCGGTGTAGACAGAGCGGTAAAGCAGCTTCACGGTATTTTCCACCAAGGCCTTATCCTTTGGATGACGTACACGTGCGGGGTATACGGCACATCCGTAGTGTTCGGCAAATGCCGCAAACTCCTCGTTGATTACAGGCTCGTTACGGTCGCTGCGGGCTACGGCATCCTTGAGGTTGTCGGGTACTATCGCCATCGGAACCCCACCGTAAAAATGCAGGGCGTTCTCACACGCTTTGATCAGATCCTGCTTTGATTGGGACCAGACCGCCTCGCAGTAGGTATAGTGGCTGCATGGAAATATGGCCACGAACACTTCAACACTGCGGCATTCGCCACTTTCACTGTCAACCACCTCAAGTTTATCGCCGGCGAAGTCGATGTACATCTGGTCTCTGGCATAATGCTCGACATGACCTACAACATGCGTCACCATACGGTAGCTCATGAGATAGTTGCCGAAACTGGCATGCCTGCATCCGTCAGGGTGCGTCTCGCGGTACTCCTCGTACAGAGCTTTCACTGTCACGTCCCGGCGGCTGAACCGGGCGGCATACTTGGGCAGAAGCGCTTCAAGCTCAAGCTGACGTTGTGACGGAACCCTGTTACGGCCAACACCTTCCGAGAATATTTCCTGGATACGGGCGGAAGGCATGGCTGCTAGTTCCTTTATCAGTATGCCACACTCTTGAAACAGGCGCACATATTTGCGTACCGTGCTGCGGGACAGCTCAAAGCTCCTGCTTATCTGCTTTATCCTCATCCCCAATGCGTAACATTGGAGAATGTTTGCTATCTTTGTTGTCATAGTAGAAATGATTTTATCCCACCGGTCAAGACGGGTATCAAATCTACAAAAAAATCCTCTGCCGGACATTCTTTGACAGGGGTATTTTTATATTGGAATCAAAAGGCAGGATTATTTTGGAACAGGGGGCAAGCGATTGGTTTTAGGGGCATCTTACACTGGATTTTCCAGGTGGTGGAGGCACGAATTCCAGTTGCCCCAGTTTTCCCTGCTTTCCTCGCCAAGGCGTTTTTCGCACAGGAATTTGTAGTAGTCAAAAAAACAGGGTGTCGGTGGCGAACCCGTTTTTGAAACCGAACTCGCCGTTGCGAAGCTCGACAACCCTTTTCGATTTGATAGCCTCCGCAAGTTGTAGTGTCTCTCGGTTCTTTTCCTTGTCAGCCCGATTCCTTTCAGGTATCAAGTATAATTTCAGGTACTCGTATGACCGCTCCCTGTTCAGGTAAATGTCGAGGTAGAGCGATGTATTTCCCGACTTGGTCTTGCGCTTCCGAAGTCGGATAGGCTCTTTTGAATTTCCCATATATTTGTTGCTTTTGTTGTTTGAATTTTTCGAACAACAAAAGTACAACAAAATTACAGTAAATCGGGAGTAACTAAAGACAAATAACCTTAAAATTTTAATCAGCTTAAATCGTTGAATAAAAGCGAGATATTTATTCCTTTTTACTCCCGATTTACTTTGAGTTACTTTGCTGGTTTTGTTGTCTATTTTCCGATGCAGCATATTTACATCACTGATTATCAGTGACCATTCATTTTAATCGGTACAACCTCTGTTTTTACAAGTACACAGAATGTGGGGACAAATGCAAACCGTTGTATTTCATTGTTTTGCATATACGTGTTGTATCGCTTTCTTTCAGCCTTTTTGCGAAATATCCGCTATCAGATACAATGTGTTGAACGATAGGGTATTTCCGCATATAAGTTACAGAACGCTTGTTGATTACAAAGGTAGTGCTTTTCTTGAAATTTCTGTGATTTGTGGTGAAATTTTTATTAGTCTGGTGCAATGACATATTTGATTCGCTTGAAAAAGTGTGGCAGAATGAGTGATATTCGTTGGGAAAATGTAGTAAGGCTAATTTATTTGCTTGAAAATGTGTTTATACACCATAAATGGTACACTTCTTATTATATCCTATCGGGTATAATTCTGTGTCTAATATTAATATTATACCAGAAAGGGTATAAATCAATAAACTTGACTGAACTCCATAATGTCGAGCATCTGATATAATATTCCGTCAATGGAGGAATGCCAACTTTGATGAAAATGACCATAGTACCAATGTTTCACCGGATGGTTATCTGTTTTGAGATGGTGAAGAAGCATATCCATTGCTTCTCTTTCAAGTTGTACATCCTTAAGAAGTAGTGGATCGTTCTCTGCCCATTGATTGAGGTTACTTTTTAAGAATAGCTCACAATATGATGGTGCAGTATGTGTGACAACAGTATCAATCAAGAAGTTTGGACGGATAGTATTCATCTTATCAGCGTTGTAAACAGGAGCTTCGTTCTTCCAATATAAATTGCGGGAAATATCGTTTTCTTGTGAATCATTGGGATGGAGTCTGTGTTTTCGTTTATTCCATTCATTTATCCGATAGACTCTGTCAATAGAGACAGCTCCACCTATACAAAGGATGGTATGATTACAGGCTTGGAGAATAGTATAATTATGAATAGCAATGAAACGTTTGTAATTGAATGTTGCTCCATCGAAATAAGCAGGATTATCGTGATTGCCACGTACAAATACAATCCAATTGTTGGCTTGGTTCATTCGCTTGGTATTTCGTCTAACCATCTGCTTATAGTACTCTTTCTTTTCGAAGCCAAAGCCACAATCCCCAGCTACAATTAATAGGGTGTTCGTCAACTTATATTGAATACAGAGTTTGAACACCAACTGATTAAAGTCGCCATGAATATCACCAGAAACAATAATTGTCTTGGCTTCGGGAAAAGATAGTGAGAATGTGTTGCTATGATTCATTTGTATTTACTGATTAAAACTGTGTATCCTTGTCAAACAATCCTTTATCTTTCCACAACTTGATTTCCTTGTCAAAGTCCGAAAGATATTCTTTGTCTTGAATCAAGCGGAATTTGTCATATTCTGCGTATGCTTTTTCTTTTGCTTGTTCTGCGGAAATAGTTCCAGCATCATTCAATGTATCATATTTGTATAAAGTCAAAAAATCATCTAATTGTTTTTTCCAATCTGCCATTGTGGTAATAATCTGCCGTTCTGCACGAAGTTCTGCAAAATCAAGGAATGCAGTTGAAGACGATTTAAGGCAGAGACTTCCTTATCGGACAAATAGTTCTTAGCAACTATTGTGTCTGACTTTTGAACTCTGCCATCAGGTGCGTTTCTCCAAGTGGTAAGTCCCATGTGAGGCATTTCGGCATCTGCTCTTGAATATACAATTTCAGCTGCCGTTTGATGGGTTACAGCCCAATGCATCATATTCTGTACCATCTTGAAGAACAGTTGGGTAGTTTCAGATTTGGGGTCATAATCGGCACTACATTCGGCATATACATCAGTGATTTTCTGATAATATCGGCGTTCAGAAGCCCGTATCTCCCGGATGCGTTCTAATAAGTCATCAAAATAATCTTTACCAAAATGTTTTCCCTGTTTCAAACGTTCATCATCCAATACGAATCCTTTGACTATCATTTCTTTCAGAACAGATGTCGCCCAAATTCTGAATTGAGTGGCTTGATAACTGTTCACACGATATCCTACGGCAATGATAGCATCCAAATTATAGAACAATGGTGTACGTTCTACATCTCGTTCTCCTTCCGATTGAACTATCCTAATTTTTCGGATAGTTGCCTCTTTAGTAAGCTCTCCTGATTCGTAAATCTGACCAAGATGATAGTTGATAGTTCGTACATCCACTCCAAATAAATCGGCCATTCGCTTTTGTGACATCCAGAATGTTTCATTGTTGAAGATGACCTCAATCCGCGTTTCTCCTTGCCTAGTTTTATAGAGTAAAATGTTGGATGACAAACTGTTGTTGGTTAATTCAGGAGAAGGAAGTTCTTGTTTGAAATATTCTCTTGCCATTTGTACTTGTGGTTTCTTGCCATCGGCATTTTCCGCAATTATCAGACAAGCTATGCGTGATAAATGTATGTTTTCTACTTTACGAAAAGAGCTGGAACCTAATTTGACCATTTCAACCGTATGGTTAAAATGCTCTGCTGCATTAAGTCCTTTATGGTTGGCTATCGCAATGGCTTTGTTTATGATACGTGTGAATTTTTGATAGGTACTATAACTTAATGCAACGCATAGATCACGAGAAGTCCAATACTCTGAACCGTTTTCGTCTGTTTTTTTAATCTGTTCAAAGTCTGATTGAATAGGGGATATATTGTTTTCTTCCATTGTCTTGATACTTTTTAGAATAGTGTGCAATTATTTATATAATCCCGATCTCAATTCTGTATTATGCTTCTTTATTTTTTCTTCCACAAGAAAGCCTTTCGAGACTATTTCGTAGGAATAGGATTTTTCAAATGCTTGTCGTCCGGCATCTGTCATAAGTCCTCGGTCTTCAAGATTTATACATTGTTCTTTGTTTAACTCAGTCCAATGACTGCCTTTGCGACGAGGTGAAAGCCGCTGTGCAAGGCGTCCATCAGGCAATTTTTTTAGAGTCGAATCAATCCATCCGAAGCATAATACTTCCTCAACGACCTCAATGTATGGAATACATTCGTATGTGGGCTGTTTAAAACGTGAAGTTACAACCCAACATGATTTTGCTTGGTTGTGGTTAGCCTTCAGCCAATTTCTCAGTTCAATGCGGTCTGTGAAGTCCAGTAGATTGATAATTTCCATATTTGTCCGTAATTCAATTGATATATGATTACTCTAATTGCTTTCTGTAAACAGAATCCAAAGTATTTCCATCCTTGAACCGAAACAGGTTGTATATAAACCTGATACTCAAATCAAGTATGATGTTTTATCTGCAAATTGATACCATAATGTTTCCGTTGTTGTCAATGTTTAAATACAATTAAGGTTGTTCATAGGAATAATCATAGTCTAAGAATAGGAGTAATAAAACTCCGGTTTTTTATTGCTTAGTAAAAAATGATTTTATTCTGCAACATTAAACATTAATGTGAATATCGTATTCGTTTTTTTTGTCTTGAATCTTTTTAACCTCATTAATCCAAAAGCTAATATTGTTAATGAAACTATCCCATCTAACCATATGTATATAACTGACATAACCACGGTAAACATTATCACCAATATTACAAATTGAATTTGTTTTCTCTATTTGATTAAACATATTCGCACGTAAGACTTTGAATAGTTTATTTGTATGCCATAACGTACATCCTGACTGACAACACATCTTCGGTTCGAGTATATAATCATATCTACCATTAATATCAGGAAGAACAACTGCCAGTATACCATTTCTTCTGCTAGTTCTGTCATTTCGAGTTGTCTCTCTTAGAGAATAAGACACTTCCCAAGGAATCCATTGTTCATCTTCGCTTTTATTTAACTCTTTCATATTAGGAGAGATGAGTACAATGGTAATGCTACTATCAAAAATTTTGTTTCTTAATTTTGACTCCACAGTGGAGTCTTTAAAATTGGATAGATCTTCACCATCTAGTTCTCCTTTATTAATATGATCATCATCTTCAAGCTTATCCTGTAGTTCATCAACATAGTGACGAACTTTAGTTGATTCGTACCAAGGTGTTCTTTCAAGATGCTTCACAGAAGTATCACCATATTTATATGATATAAAAATCTTATGTCCCATAACTATTTATAAATTAAGTAAATCTTTAAACAATGAAGAATATGCCAAGTTAATACATAATTCAGGTTCTTTACCATCAAAATATTTGTCATAAATGATTTTGGCGGCACCTCCAGTGCTAGCCAAAGGAAATACTTTTGCTTCTGGATGTAACTGAGTAAACATTGTATATTCATCTTCTACACCTTCCATACCTCCAATAAAGATTCCTGCGTAAAATTCATTATCGCCAAGCATATGTTTTCTCATCTCTTCTATACTCAAATCTTTATCTCCCATATCGTTGGTCTTTATAATATGAGCAACACTTTCATTCTCTAAAGGAAAGAACTGTTCAAAATACGTAGATTGATACAAAATTACGCTGCTCTGTATATCTAATCCCGAATGCTGCAAAATACTAGCTATAAGTGGCGTTATTGAAGGATGACCTCCCCAAATCAGTTTATACTTAGGCAATGCCACACTAGCTAAAGCTAATACGGAATCACGTATTGCGATTGTATCCGCTGTTTTGAAATATCTTTCATCTCTTCCTAACATAGGAATACTTGCTGACAAGAATATATTTAATTGTTTTTGAGCCATAATTCAAAATCTTTTTTCTTGATAGTTTTAACCTCTAATGATTCATTTAACCATTCTAGATGTTCTATCCATTTCTTACGAATACGCAAGTCATCATATATAAGGAATAATTCGATTTTCTCGTTATTAAGCAATTTTCTAAAACGTAGAGAATCGAAACAGTCATAAGATTGTGGAATTCCTACTGCCGGGATAAACAATCTAATTCTGTCATCTTTCAAAGTCTCTACAAGATAGCGATACTCTTGTATAAGTTGTCTCCCTTGTTTGCGGGCTTCTTTAACAAATTCTCCCACAAGATTATCTTGTCTTGCGGCGAGGTTTCTAACTCTAACAGACTCTACCGTATGAACAATGTTCTCAATACATTCTTCAGTAATGCGACAAGATTCGCTATTGGAATCTTCATCCATAAACATTTGTTGTGTTAATTGGATAGGTTCGCATAATAAGTTGTGTATGTCTGGAGTACAATCAGGCCAGATAATTTCAACTACTCCAATTTGTTTTTGGTTCGCTGATACAATTTCCTCATTGCACCACTTGCTATTTTTAAAATCATTGGTGTATAGTTGGATTAATACATCGCAATCTGTCATCCGGTGATGTAGCTCTTCTTGAAAGTTTTTAGCGGGGTTGATAGAATATGTATCAAGAAATACATCGTAATTATTCCGGACAAAAGCATCAAATAATTGGTTGGCTACAGTAGAAGAATCCGTACGGCGATAACTAATGAATAGCTTTCGGTTTTCTCTCAATAGCCTCATTGATTCAAATGCATAGTTAATATACTTTTCAACATGATCAGCAATATATTGTCTTCCATTCATTATATGAATGATTTCAGGAATTTCAGCTTCAAAATTTTCACCAAAATATATTGGTAAGATAGCATCCCCATTATCAAGAAGAACTTTTAATATATCGTTCTCTTTTTCGGAATGATTTATATTGCCAAAATAGAATACAAAAGATGGCTGTTTATTCGAATATTTTTCACGAAAAGTTTCATCATAGATTACCTCAAACATATTGTTCTTCAAACCTATACTATGAATCTTTTCAAAAAAGCGAGCTTTTATTGTATTGCAAGCATTATTCTTAATATCTCCTAGAAAGATAAGTTGGTATTTATATGTCATGATAATTGTTGTTCGTTATAAGTGGCTATGATACAATCCAATCGTATAAATTTTTGATATAATAATTCCCACCTTTATCCTTGTAGCAATAGTAGTATCCTCTAGGTATTAAATTCTCGTTTGAATATCTTTCTGTTCCAGAATAATATTGAATAGTCGGATATATTTGCATATATTCAGAACCTTTCCAGCCACCATCGTTCTGAGCTATCGGGAATAAAGCTATTTTCCCTAAATCTAATTTTTGCGCATCTCCGTAACCTAACTCCCAATTACACCATTTTGAATCAATAGCACCGTCTGTGGCAACTAGTATAAATTTATCGTATTTTTGGATTTGCTGTTTGATTATGGTTGCTGTGGTTCCAGATGTTTTTTTAGGCATAGAATTATCAAGCCAATCAACATAGATACTGGCATGTAATTCTTCTAAAATGTAGGCAACTCGTTTGAGTTGGCTAATTTCATCGTGTTTATGGGAAAGAAATACGGATGCATGTTGACCGGCTGAAAAAAATCTAGTTTGCTGATGAGCTTCGGAGAGGACATCGGCAGCAAGAGTAAGTTCCTTTAGCTTATTTTCTGTTAGAATCATGGCTCTTTTTAATGTTTGTCATATAATAGCACAAAAGTACAAAAAATAATCTTGACTATCGAATATAATTCGCTATATTTGCACAATTAAATCGCATCTAAGAATGAAATTGAACAGAATAAAGGCAGTCTTGTCGGACAAAGGCATTTCTCAGACATGGTTGGCTAAACAACTTGATAAGAGTTTCAGTATGGTCAATGCTTATGCTTGCAATAGGATTCAGCCTAATTTGGAGACGCTCCAAAAGATAGCTGAAATACTGCAAGTTGATTTGAAGGACTTGATAACAGACAAGAATGAGCGCCAATAGCGTTTATGAATGTCTATTGTTTTTTAGTGTACAACTTCCGATAATATAAAAATATAGGAATATATGACACCAGAAGAAAAAGCGAGGCAAAAAATAGACCAGTGGTTTGCCGATGCAGGCTGGAAGGTAGTTGATAGAGATGATTATGAACCTACTTGTACGGCTGTAGCCATAAGGGAAGGTTTGTTGAAAGGAAATCTTGAAGCTGATTATTTCCTGTTTATTAACGGGAAAGCAGTGGGGATACTTGAGGCTAAACGTGAAGAAACAGATGCTTTGGCCTCAAAAGTTTGTGACCAAGCGACTTTATATGCCAGAAGTGTTCCTAACATCTATCAGACATATCAAAAGCCACTACCTTTTATTTTCACCTCAAATGGCAAAGAACTGTACTTCTGCGATTTCAGCGAAAAAGATGTTTATTTCAGGCAGATAATGACAATTCCCACTCCGCATGAGCTGGTGAAGAAATTGGGAATTGAAGATACATTTGCCGGACTTCCGACATTGAGAAAGAAAGGGCTTCGTGATTGCCAATACGAGGCGGTGACTGAACTTGAAAAGAGCTTTCGTAGCGGACAAAATCGTGCCTTGATGGTGTTGGCAACGGGTGCCGGTAAAACGTATACTGCTTGTCTTGCTGCATACCGGATGCTGTCATATACTCCTATGCGAAAGATTCTGTTTCTTGTGGATAGAAACAACCTTGGCAAACAAGCAGAGGGCGAGTTCGGTACGTTCCGACTGACGGAAAACGGTGATGCTTTCAATACTATCTTTACGGTCAATCGCCTCCGTTCATCTTCTATTCCGTCTGACAGCAACGTGATTATCTCTACAATACAACGCCTTTTTTCATTCTTGAAAGGGGAAAATATTGAAGATAATGATGACGATGACGAGAATGAGCCGACAGAGGAAGTTCTGTTGCCGCCTAATCCCAACTTGCCGCACGACTACTTTGATATGATTATCATAGACGAGTGCCACCGTTCCATTTATGGGAACTGGCGCAAGGTGTTGGAATACTTCGATACGGCAAGACTTGTGGGATTGACGGCAACTCCGATTAAAGAGACAGAGAAATTCTTTAACTACAATATTATTGTCAACTATACCTTGGAAAAGAGTATTGTTGACGGTGTGAATGTGGACTGCCGGATATATAGGATAAAAACGCAAGTTACAGAAACAGGAGGAGCTATATTAGAGGGCGAGAAAGTCAAAGAAGAAACGAAATATACGGGCGAGGTTAAGACAGTGAGCAACAAAGAGACCAGAGCCTATACCAATAAGGAACTGAACCGCAGTATCATCAATCCGGCACAAATCAAACTTATTCTGTCCACTTATCGCGATGTCGTATATACAGAATTGTTCAATGACCCGCCGCGAGACAAGGATATGGATTATTTACCCAAGACCTTGATTTTTGCTCTCAATGAAACTCATGCCACCAATATCGTACAGATTGCTAAGGAAGTGTTTGGACGTACTGATGACCGTTTTGTTCAGAAAATCACCTATTCGGCAGGCGACAGCAACGAGTTGATACGTCAATTTCGAAATGACAAGGATTTCCGCATAGCAGTGACCTGTACATTGGTTGCCACCGGTACGGATATCAAACCGTTGGAAGTTGTTATGTTCATGCGTGACGTGGAATCCTTGCCACTCTACATACAGATGAAAGGGCGTGGTGTGCGTACTATCGGCGATGAACAATTGCGTAACGTTACCCCGAACGCATTCAGCAAAGATTGTTTCTACTTGGTAGATGCCGTGGGTGTAACAGAGCATGAAATGACTGTTCCGACGGCGACAGACGAACCAACGACAAAAACAATCACTTTTAAGGAACTATTGGAACGTATCACTCATGGATACCTTCCCGATGAATACCTGAGGCGTCTCGCAGCAACGCTTTCCCGAATATATAACAAAGCTGACAACGCGCAGCGAAATGAGTTCATACGTTTGGCTCATGATGACATGAAGGAACTTGCTTCCGGAATTTATGATGCGCTTGAACATGACACCCTTCCACCATTCGTCAGTACAAACGAGCCGAACAACGAGCGCAAAGGTTTGGTTTCTCCCCTTGCCAACCATGCAGATGCGCGGCGATACTTGCTCATTCTTGCCGCTGGGTTTGTCAATACGTTGCTGCCGGGTGAGGATACGCTTATCTCTAAAGGCTTTTCCTTGGAGGACGCAAAAAACACGACAGAGGCTTTCGAGGATTTTTGCAAAGAGTACTATGATGAGATAGAGGTGCTTCGCATCATTCACAACAATGAAGGCGAGCCGATAACCTATTCAATGCTAAAGGATTTGGAGAACAAACTCAAAATGGCAAACAACCGTTTCACCCCCAAACAACTTTGGAACTCGTATGCCATTGTCAATCCAAGCAGTGTGCGACGTTCCACCACCAAAGAAGAAAGTGATGCCTTGACAAATATCATCCAGTTAGTTCGTTTTGCTTTCCGTCAAATCGAACGGTTGGACAGCGTAGTCGCCACATCCAAACAGTATTTCAACCTGTGGTTGGGGCAAAACCAACGCGAAATAACCGACAAGCAGCGTGAAGTCATCAGCCGCATAGTGGATTACATAGCCGCCAACGGTGCTTGTACCGTCAGGGATATTCGGGAGGACGATGCTACTCATGCGGCACAAATGATTCGTGCATTCGGCAATATGCAAAAAGCCGATGAAGCCCTCCAATCTCTTTATACATTTGTGGTTTTAAGAAAAGCAGCATAAATATATGGCAACAAATAATATGACAGAGCAATCGCTCACCAAGAAAGTCTGGAATCTGGCAACCACACTTGCCGGGCAAGGCGTCGGGTTCACCGATTATATCACCCAGTTGACCTATCTCCTGTTCCTGAAGATGGATGCTGAGAACGTAGAAATGTTCGGAGAAGAATCCGCAATTCTGGCAGGTTATCAATGGCGTGATTTGATTTCTCTTGACGGTCTGGATTTGGTCAGGCAGTATGAAGAAACTCTGAAACGACTTAGCGAACAAGAAAACTTGATTGGTACGATTTACACTAAGGCACAGAACAAGATTGACAAGCCTGTCTATCTGAAAAAGGTCATTACCATGATTGATGAGGAGCAATGGCTCATCATGGACGGTGATGTAAAAGGTGCCATCTACGAAAGCATTCTCGAAAAGAATGGGCAAGACAAGAAAAGCGGTGCCGGACAATACTTCACTCCCCGTCCGCTCATCAAGGCGATGGTAGATTGCATAGCCCCGCAAATCGGTGAAACGGTTTGCGATCCGGCTTGTGGTACGGGCGGGTTCCTGTTGACGGCATACGATTACATGAAGAATCAGTCGGCAAGTAAGGAGAAACGCGATTTCTTGCGTAACAAGGCGTTGCATGGCGTGGACAATACCCCATTGGTGGTGACCCTTGCTTCCATGAATCTCTATTTGCATGGTGTGGGTACCGACCGGAGTCCGATTGTTTGCGAAGATTCTTTGGAAAAGGAGCCTTCAACGCTTGTAGATGTGATACTTGCCAATCCTCCTTTCGGCACTCGTCCGGCAGGGTCTGTTGACATTAACCGTCCGGATTTCTATGTAGAGACAAAGAACAATCAGCTGAACTTTCTCCAACACATGATGCTGATGCTTAAGACAGGTGGTCGTGCCGCAGTAGTATTGCCCGACAATGTACTTTTTGAAGGTGGTGCCGGAGAGACGATACGCAAGAAATTGCTTACAGATTTCAACTTGCACACCATCCTCCGTTTGCCTACGGGTATATTCTATGCGCAAGGAGTAAAAGCCAATGTACTGTTCTTTACAAAAGGACAACCTACAAAAGAAGTCTGGTTCTACGACTATCGTACAGACATCAAGCATACGCTTGCCACCAACAAATTAGAGCGACATCATTTGGATGATTTTGTTGCTTGTTATAATAACCGGGTGGAAACTTTCGATGCCGAGAACAATCCGCAAGGACGTTGGCGCAAATATTCGGTAGATGAAATCCTTACTCGTGATAAGACAAGCCTTGACATTACATGGATAAAGCAAGGCGGTGAAGCTGATGACCGCTCATTGACAGAACTGATGACTGATATAAAGGAGAAAAGCCAAACGATAAGTGCGGCTGTGGCTGAACTCGAAAAGTTGCTTGCAAACATAAATGAAGATTGAGCGTATGGAAAACAAAAAGATAGTCCTGTCAATGGAGCAACAGTTTGGGGAAGTCATAGATATTATTCTCCAACATAAAAGCCGTGCCTCAAGAGCCGTAAACGAAGAACTGCTGCTTACTGCATGGCATGTAGGCGGATATGTATCAGCCAAGCTGAAAAGCGAAGAATGGGGAAGCAAAGTCGTATCGCAGCTATCCGAATATATCCGTTCCCAACGACCCGATATCAAGGGCTATAGCCGAAGCAGCATTTATAATATGGTGCTGTTCTATGATGAATATTCATCGGAAGCATTTTCTGCAACAGTAGAGAAATATCTGAACGCAGAGTTTATCCAGCCAAGAATTGGACAAATAGGAACGGATCGACCTGTACAAGAAATGGCTGTAATTGTGCAGTCAACACCTGCACAAATTGTCCAACCAAGAACTGGACAAATGCCTAAAATTCTGGAATTAACCACTTTGACCAACCATATAGAGATATTGTGCCGATGTAAAAGCAACGAAGAACGAATGTTCTACATACTCTATGCCAATAAAGAGCATTTGGCAAAACGAGAACTTCAGCGTTGTATCTCCAACCAAACATATACAGCTTTATTAGGCAGCAAGGACAATATGTCAAAAGGATTGCTTGAAGCATACCCCAATGCTCCTGTTATGTTCAAAGACACGCTGTTTGTGGATTTCCTTAATTTGCCGAAGAAGCATAGTGAATCAAAGCTGAGAAACGGTTTGCTGGGACACATGAAGCAGTTTATTCTTGAACTTGGCAAGGACTTTATCTTTATGGATCAAGAGTATCGTCTGAATATTGGCGCATCTACATTCAAGGCAGACTTGTTGTTCTTCCATCGTGGATTGCAGGCGTTGGTGGCGGTGGAATTGAAAAAGACAAAATTCCATCCGCGCGACCTCGGGCAACTGGAGTTTTATTTGGAAGCACTCGACCGAGACGTGAAGCGTTCCAACGAAAACCCCTCTATCGGTATCATTCTCTGTCCGGAAGCAAACCGTGTAGTGGTGGAATATGCCATGAGCAGAAGCATGAGTCCTACGATGATAGCCGAATACAAGCGCATCCTTATTCCGCAGGAACGTATGCAACAGCAACTGAATGAATTCTGCAACCTGTTCTTAAACAAAGACTAACCGGTATGGACACCAAGAAATTACGTCAAAAGATACTCGACCTTGCCATTCGTGGCAAACTTGTTCCGCAAGACCCGAACGATGAGCCTGCATCCGTTTTGCTTGAACGTATCAAAGCGGAGAAAGAACGGCTGATAAAAGAAGGGAAGATAAAGCGTAGTAAAAAAGCCGCAAAGACTTCCGATACGCCCCATTATGAGAACGTGCCATTTGAAGTGCCGAGTTCGTGGGATTTTGCTCCTGTTTCAGATTTGTTTTGTCTCAATCCCAAATCGGAATTAGCTGCAAACCTGAAAGTCGGATTTATCCCAATGGCTCTTGTAGAGGATGGATTCTCAGGAAATCATTTGTTTGAAGAACGTATATGGAATGACGTTAAAAAGGGGTATTGCCATTTTGCAAATGGGGATATTGGTATTGCAAAAATATCGCCATGTTTTGAAAATCGTAAATCAACAATATTTCAAAATCTGCCCAACAACTATGGGGCAGGAACGACCGAATTAGTAATTCTTCGACCAATTATGGTTTATGCAAGATTCTATCTTTATCTTTTCAAATCAGATTGGTATATTCAAGAAGGTACTAAATACTTCAAAGGAGTTGTTGGGCAACAAAGAGTTCACAAAGAAATATTCACAGATTTACCTATACCTCTTCCTCCTTTTGCAGAACAACAGCGCATAGTGACAGAGATTGAACATTGGTTTGCTTTGATTGACCAAATAGAACAAGGGAAAGCTGACTTACAAGCAGCCATTAAGCAAGCCAAGAGCAAAATCCTTGACCTCGCCATTCACGGTAAACTTGTGCCGCAAGACCCGAATGATGAGCCTGCTATTGAATTGTTGAAACGCATAAATCCCGACTTCACACCTTGTGATAACGGGCATTATCAGAACTTGCCTTTTGCTATCCCTCAAAATTGGATATGGGCAACACTAAATGAAATTGGTAAATGGCAGTCTGGCGGGACTCCAAACAGATTAAATAAAGAGTATTATGGTGGTGATATTCCTTGGCTAAAGACAGGGGACTTAAATGATGGATTGATTACATATATTCCGGAAAACATAACAGAAAAAGCTCTGAATGAGACATCTGTAAAGTTGAATCCTACAGGAAGTGTGTTAATCGCCATGTATGGTGCAACGATAGGTAAAATTGGGATATTGACATTTCCTGCTACTACAAATCAGGCTTGTTGTGCTTGTAATGTTTTTCAAGGAATAGAAAAAGAGTATCTTTCCTATTTTTTACTCTCTCATAAAGAAGATTTTATAAGGTTAGGAGGTGGTGGAGCACAACCTAATATATCAAAGGAGAAAATTATCAATACATATATACCTGTACCTCCATATGCAGAACAAAGGCGTATTATAGATGCTATTCGTAAAGCATTCGCTAAAATAGATACAATCATGGAGAATCTATAAACTACCCATGATTGCATCAAGATGCTTAAATGCAATATTTATGGCATTAACAATCCTTTGTTGCTCATTATAAGGCGGTAGCGGCACATCTATTGCTTTGAATAACTTTTTGTTCAAGTGAGGAATGGCTGAACCGACTTTATTTTCTCGCAATGTCTTACGATGCAAATTGATAACTTGCAGAATATAATCGGTATTCACATTGCTGTTTATAGACAGCTGTTTGAATGTGCTACCTTGATAGCCTTCTATCGGCGTTCGGAACACTTCACCGGAGTTTTCGCCATCTACCAGTATTAAAAGTGAATTTGCGGAAGTATATTTCCCATAGGTTATCATCTTAGCATCACGCTCTCCACGCAAATATTTGACATCAAGATTTATTCTTTCTATACCACTTTGCTTTTCTCCATCGATTAAAGAACATATCATCTGCATAGGTATGACGCACCACGAATCAGGCAACTGCGTATAATGCCCGATACATTCTGTTATATTGTTGCTGTATTCATTATAAATCAATGTAATATGGTAACAAAATTCAAAAGCTATCTCGCCAAGACGAACTTGGCAAAGAACACCGTTACATCGTATGTGTGGACGGTACAGTATTTCCTCGGTCATTATGGGGAAGTGAACAAAAAGAACCTCTTGGCATACAAAGGGTATCTGGTGGAGAACTTCAAGCCACAAACGGTAAATCTACGATTGCAGGGCATCAACAAGTATCTGGAGTTTACGAAACAGGAGAAACTGAAGGTAAAGTTCGTCAAAGTGCAACAAAAGAACTTTTTGGAGAACGTAATCAGCGATGCCGATTATAAATTTCTGAAAACTCGATTAAAAGCTGACGGTTACGATGAATGGTACTTTGTCGTATGGTTTATGGCTGCTACCGGATCACGTGTCAGCGAACTGCTCCATATCAAAGCGGAGCATGTGCAGGTCGGACATCTTGACCTTTATAGCAAAGGTGGGAAAATACGTCGCTTATACATTCCAAAGAACTTGCGTATAGAAGCTGCGAAGTGGCTCAAAGAAAAAGGTATTGTTTCAGGCTATATATTCCTAAATCGATTCGGGCAGCGTATCACCACGCGTGGTATAGCTCAACAACTGAAACATTTTGCCGTAAAATACGGAATGAATAAGGAGGTGGTTTATCCTCATTCATTCCGTCATCGTTTCGCCAAGAACTTTCTTGACCGTTTCAACGACCTTGCCCTACTTGCCGACCTTATGGGGCACGAGAGCATCGAAACCACTCGTATCTATCTCCGCAGAACTGCCAGCGAGCAGCAGAAAATCGTGGATAAAGTCGTGAATTGGTAAAGTCGCATCAGCAACTTAGAAGTGTATTCGTTTACACTTCTAAGGCTTTTTGAATGTCATCAAGGGAAGAGAAAAGCTCCTCTATCTTTTGAACGATGTGTTGTTGTTCAGTAAGAGGTGGTAAAGGAAAGAGCCAATCGTCAATATTCCCTTTATTTATAGATGGAGAATTGTCCCCTTTCATAAACATATTTAGCCCGTTTACAACATAATCAGAAATCATGAGGTAGTAGCAATAATTGGGCTGCAACACTTCTTTTATAGGACTGCACACGTAAAAACCGGTTGATGCTATACAGCCATCAATCTCTATTTTAGCAATGTTTCGCAAATAAGGACGCACCATAGAGAATACAATATCTCCTTTCTGTGTATAACGACTTGCCCGACTTGGAGCATTGGCAGTCTTTATATTTTTTAATTCTTTGATGATTTGATGTTTATTATCAATAGAATCAATGTCAACATACAAAAACTCTTCATTGCTTGGCTTTACTGATTTCATTGGCAAAAAGATATATTTACCTTTTATCCAACACCAATTGTGTGGTAACTTCCTACTATGCCCATTATCACAAGGTGTGAAGTCGGGATTTATGCGTTTCAACAATTCAATAGCAGGCTCATCATTTGGGTCTTGGGGTACGAGTTTGCCATGAATAGCGAGGTCAAGGATTTTACTTTTGATGTGAATGATTAGGGTTTGCAGATTTGCGATATTATTTTCCATCGTATCGACAAATTCAAACCATTTATCAACCTCTTGAACGATTCTTACCTGTTCAGCTAATGGAGGGATGGGTATGTAAAAATTCTTAAGAACATCAAATGGTGGGATATTTTTGATAGCAGTACCTTTACTTTCTTTATAAGCTTCTTCTTTTAGGATATAATCAAAATAAAGTAAATAGAAACTTTCAATATTACGATTGAATAATCTAATGAGCATTAAGGCTTGATTGATAATACCCTTATCTGGATTATCCGATAGAACTAAGGATTCACCAATAGTACCAGCGCAACTTACTATAATGTCATTCGGTTGAACAGCAAAACCAATAAGCGACTGATACTTTTCTTCAGTTATATAATATGATCCTAAATGTTCCTCCTTTTGAATAGCGTTTTTTTGTTCATAAACTTTATATGTATCATTACCTTTAGGGACAAACATTGCTTTGGTCAAGCTGCTTCCAAATGGTCCTTTTTTGTAAAAGGCTAAATCATCCAGTTTACACCATTCCCACCCATTCGGCACCTCAAACGGCACATTCTCATAATGGGGCGTATCGGAAAGAATAAGGAGAGGAATAATCCCCTCCTTAGCTTTAAACTAGGTATTAGACATTCAAATCTTTCATCGGCAATCCATAATTGTTTTGGTCGAAAAGTCCTTTATGGATAAGTTTCAAACCGAGTGTCTGATAATACTTGTAGTCATCGCTTTCAGTGCAGAGGTGTTTGTAACCGTAGCGTGGCATGTACTCCTTGAAGAAACGAGCCAAGTCTTTCAGGCTTTCGGCTTGGTTTTTCTTGAAGTTGCAGCGAACGATGATGATAGACCAGTCGGGGAAGTTGCCCACGCCATTGCTGTATTCCCAGAAGCGAATGTAGCAGTCTAAATCACGCTCATGGATATCCACGCAAAAGCCGTTGGCGTTTTGCATCACGCTACAACTGTTTTTGTAGCCGAACTTCTCACACAAGTAGAGATTGAAATCAAGAATTAAATCGTTTTGTAACATAAATAATTGAATTTAAAAAGTTAATAAATAGTGAATTATAAACGAAAGCCTCGCATGCGCTTAGCCTTTTTCTTTTTCATTAAGCGATTGAACTCTGCTTCTTCTGCGGCAGTGGCATCGTAGGATGGGTTGCCGTTTAGCAAACCAAGACTGATGCTTGAACCATTATCGGAATGGGATACGCTTTGCTGCACTTCTTCATCTTTATGCGTGAATCCTTGTTTGGGGTATTCAAATGAAGACTCACAAGCATTCTGTTCCAATCGGTTGTCGATATTCAAGTAGCTGAACTCCCGGCTGACTTTTGAACCAGAGAAGGAAAATCCGTTGTACTCAAACTTGACTCCCTGTATTTCTCGTGTAGTCCGACTGACCTTGAATTTCATATAAATGTCTCGGTCGGCAAGCGCATCCTTCAAGTCAGTCCAATTTTGTACTTTGGGCAGTTCCTCTTTCAATGCTTTGTATATCTCATGTTTTGCCCGGTCGTATGGGCGCAAGCGTTCCTCCTTGATATGGTCTTTCCCGTTGGCAAAGTGCAATCGGTATTTTGCCGTTAGCATCTTACATGCTTTCTCATTCCTGCGGAAGTCGTTCTTATCGCTAATCGTCTTACCGTCATTATCCACCCGATTGAAAACGATGTGGCAATGCGGATGCTCACGGTCGATATGTCGGGCGATGATGTATTGCGTGTTTTGAATACCCATCAATCTCATGTAGTCGTGGGCGATTTGCAACATCAACGCATCATCAGCCTTCAAGCGTTCACAATCTTCCGGTGAGAAGTTGAGCGAAGTGTGCCCGACAATATTCTTTACCTTATCATTGAGCAACGATTGTAATTCAAATTGCTCTGCCATTTGTTCTGGTGTGCCTTCCACTCCAATAGCTTCCAACAGTTTGGATTTCTCCTCTTTGAGGACATATCGGACACAGCCACCGAACGATGTTCCTTTAGTCTGCTTACCTATCATCTTTCAGTTGCTTTATGAGTTGGCTAATACGCTGCGCTATGTCCTCGCATCTTTTGGCAACGGCAAAAAATCCGTAGGTGTTTGCCTGCTTCGCCAACTGGTTGAGGTTGGTACTTTCTCCTATCAATTGACGGATGATGTGGATATGCTCTTGTGTGATTCGTTCACATACCGTCCCATTCTCAATGAGGGAACGGATGACTGCGCTTTGTGTCTGCTTACTCCGTCTGCAAAGCGCACCGAGCCATGCGAATTGGCTGTGTGACAGCCGAAGTGTTATCGTATGATTCTTTTCCATTTTTGGATTGTTTTTAGTGAATAATTTGTGACCATCGGGAGCCGCCTCCTCAGACTTTTTGAGGAGCAAGTGGTCGGGAATGTAATACACCGACATTAACTTGCTACAGTAAAAAAGTCTCGATTCCTCTCCCTTTGTTCAAAGTCTGAATCCTCTTTTCTTTGGTGGTGAAACCTTCGGTTGAGGGATGCCTCGTTGTATGCTGACGAGTCTCAAATCGAATGTTTCTATCAGTGTTTTCAAGTTTGGATTCCTCTTGACCATTTGCTGGAGTACGGCTTCATCGGGGCGCATCTTCAACAGATAATCGGCTATATCGTACCCCTCTTTCCGTTCGCTTTCGGTTGCTTTGGCTTCCAGATAATCGAACAGTTGCACATCAATTCCGTAGCTTTTCATTAATCCAATTTTGCTTCGCCAATAGTCGGTCGCTCCCAAATCGGGGAATAACACAACGCTTCTTCCTGCCAGAACGGATAGGCTGTTGGCATTGAAGCAACCGTTCTTTCCACCAGACGCAATCCATAAAAATTGAGGTAGGTAGTAGGATGCGATGATAGCGGTTTTCTCGCTTTCGACCAGTGCAACAGGACGGCTTTTGTCTTCTGGAATCAGATGTTCACCGAAGAAGCATTGCTTCAAATTATAATCGCCCTTGTGCAGTACGGAGTGTACCCATGTAACATGATTGTACGGTTCTTTTACTCGTTTGCCCGTTTCTGGATTGTAAAGCATTATCTTGCCTGTACGGGCTCTATTCTGATAATCCATTTGCCAAAATACAGTTGCACCATCCCAATGCCTGGAAGTACCGACTTTGTATTTCTCCATCAGCTTCAATGTCTCCGCATCTCCGAATTGAGTCGATAGAAATTGAAAAAGTTTGTTGGATGGATAACCACGTAATGATTGATTGATTATTTCCAAATCAATGTAGGAAGTAGCTTTCGGCTGGGGGGCATTAACAGGCATATAGCTCCGAAAGTTATCCTCAGACAACTTTTCTTTCTCAGATGGGTTTTGCTCAAAGTATTCACGAGGCGTGAAATGATAACCACATTTTTGCTCGTGGTCGCAACGACCAACGTAATCAGGGAACTGGATTTGTTTTTCCGTGTCGATGTACTTGGAAAAACATCTTTTACGGTGACAGTTCGGGCAAGTATGCCGTGTGCTGACACCTTTGTAGGGCTCTAATATGAATCTATGTGTACTCATTGTATATATCTTTTTTATATGTGTCACTTTTGTCGTTATTGTCGTTTTCGCTTGGAAAGTGTCAAAACCGACAAAAATGTCACGGGTTAATCTTTGTATATTCTCCATGCTTCTCTTTGCGGAACAATGTCCCGATGTTGTCATTGAGAAAGCGTTGAAATGTTCGCTCCTTCATTCCGTTATGCTCAGCTATCTGTAAAGCTTGGGCGGTGGTAAAGGATGGAGGCAGCAGATTGACTATCGCCTGTTGTTGGCTGTTGAGGGCATTCTCATTCAGAATATTTTGTACGCTCAATGCGGATTCTTTGAAATATTCCGTCAGTTTGATGGCTCTCTCCACAGTCAGGAGGTCGATATATGCCTTGTCGCACTCTCCGCAAGTCCATCGTGCCAATTGAATAATCAGACAAAAGCGGATGATGTATATCTCCAATTTGCAATAGATACTTACGATGGTGTCGTTCATTTCCCGGTCGCACAACTCTGAGAAATGGTGTTGCCACTCATAAAGCCGTTTCTTTGCATCCTCTGAGAAGAGAAGAATTTGCGGTTCAATCTCGCCATGTTCATTGAGCTTGCACTCCGATTGTATCAGCCTATCAATGATGGTATTCCATTCTTGCTCTATATCTTCCGGCAACTCTTTGTCATTCCATCGTGCCTTCTGTTGCAGATTGGGCATTACAAACAGGATGCGGTCGATAAACCCGTTGCTGGAGCGTTCGCCTTTAGCCAACTCGTTCAAGATTTTCTTTTGGATAGTACCAATGACCGATATATACGGTCGCTTGATGAAGATGGAACTCTTCGCATTTTTACAGTCGGATATGGTTGTCTTGGCACTGAATACAGAGAGCCAGAACTGTTCTTCCGAACCGTTGTTGTAGCGATTGAAGTTCTTGAACCAAGCGGATAATTCATCAGCCCACAAGCATAATCCACGTTTGTTTTGCGCATGAATAAGGCTTAATCCTTCGGGCGTTACGTCAGAAACCAAGAAGCGTTTGCGGATAGGCTCTTGAGGAAAATGTTCTCCACCGCTTTCCGCACGTTCCTTGCGGCTCATGCTCATTAACTCATCGTACTTTGCAAGGGCTTTTTCAAATTCCTGATTTTGTCGGTAGTCATAATCAAGAAACGGCTTCATCGCAAAACTGAGCGGATGGCTTTTGTTCGCTCCCGGTCGTCCGATTAATGCCATATACAGGATAGGGCTTTCCTGCCAACCTTGTTTGATTTGGGCAAGGTGCGTGTTACCTATACCGACTGCTATTGCCGTCAGGATGGCTGCGGCAATGTAGTCGGTGGGGTAGTTATGGCATTCGTGTACCTCACGGATGATGCGTTGGATTTTCGTTGGGAATATGCTGATAGGGAATGTTGTACCAGACAATCTTGTGCTTAAATCAATTGCTTCATCAATGATGGATGCCGGATTAATAGAATATGTATCCATAGCCCAATCCATTAAAATTGCACTGATGATTTGGGCTTATGACGTACACCACTTTGCATATTGGCAAGCATCTCCTCGTATGTCTGCTCGGAAGTCTTTCTCCGTCCGTTCTCAATCCAAGCAAGAAGTTCGTCTTCATAGAAATAGAGTTTCTTGCCTTTCTTGTAAGCTGGGAGTAGTCCTTTGCGCACCAATGTATAAATAGTAGGCTTGGCTTTTCTGATGATACGGCAAGCATCTTCAATTTCTACCAACACATGTTTGTCAGATGGCTGTGGCTGGAGTCCCTCTACCATCTTTTTCAACTCGATGACCTGTTCGGTCAGATAACCTACCGCTTCAGGCAGCTTATCAAATGTTACTGTTTCTTTGTTCATACGTCGCTTGTTTTTAATTGTTCGATGGCAAAGGAAACAGGTGTTTCAATGGTGGAATCATTCACCAAAAGATAACTGATGAATAACTTTTTGGTGGTAATCTGTGGTGATTACAAGCATTTTAAGTACCTTTGCGTAAAATTTGAGCATGGAAAATATTGATAAAGTATATCTTATTAAATGGGTTGGACCATTTTCTTCATATGAGAATTTATATGAATGGGAAAAGAATTCGTTAGATAATAATGCCGATAGCTTCAATTTATACTTACTACAAGGTAAGAGAAAGTACGCACGGAGATATACTTATTATTGTGGACAAACAACACGATGTGTTTATAAAAGGTTGAGAGACAGGAATCATCATTTTCATGAAATTATCCATAGTGATTATTCTATATGGATAGGTAAATTTTCAAACATAATACCTGATAAATCGGATATTAATGTAGCAGAGAAGATTATCACCTCTGAATTAGCGGAGCTTGAACTGGGATATGAAAATATGATGAATGAAACAAATTTTCGTCCTCCTGTTTTCGATGTGTATATTATAAATCAATGGTTCCATCCCAGCAAGAATAAAGAATGGAAGAAAGTCAAAGTTAATTCTCCTGCAAATTATATCCCTGACTTGATGATTTATGATTCTGTTTCAAAGGAGATAAGAGGTACTCGTAGGATTAGAAAGATTGGAATTTTAGATTGATTATTAATCATGCGATTTTTTTATTCAATTTAATCTTGCATTCTGATTCCGTGTGCGACATTTTGCGCTCGATAGTAGATATTTCCGAATCACGGAGAGTATGGGCAAATACCCTTTTTATAAATGTCGCAGTCTGCAAACGTGGTTTACCGAAAGCTTTACCGATATTCCAGCCAAAGTGCATGATGTCAATAGTCCTTAATTGAGAATCAACCTTTATTGGTTCGGTTTTAGGCAGAGAGTCTGATAGGTAATACTCTGTCACATATCTGCATAAGCGATTAAGTCCTGTTTCGTCAAGATAGGAAACTAAAGTTCGTTTCGTGTATGCAATAACCTTATCAAGTTTTTCTTGTGAGGCACGCTCTTTTTCAGCCATTGCATTGGCACGAAGTATCTCGTATTCTGATGGTTGATTGGATTCTTCAATAGGGGTATTATTAATAGTGGAAGGTGGGGCTTCTTCCTTTGGAAGCTCCGCCTTGTCTTCTTCATTGGATTCAGGAAGCGGAGGCATTGAAACTTCTTCTGTTGTGTCAGATGTAGTGTCGCTTCCTATTTCAGGTTCAGAAACGATAAGTTCTGTATTTATGATACTTTCAATAAGTGCGTGGTGCTCTATTGGAGTTTCAACCAACACTGCCTTATTGCGGTAGCACTCAAATTTCATAAAATACTTTTCTATTGTAGGTGAAAGAATTTGACAGAACACCATTTGCAGATTGAAGTAGATAGCTCCCATAATAATGGAGCATATCACGAAAATAAGGTAGCCGCTAAATTCGTCCCAACCATAGTGTAATACGGTTTGACGGGCTAAAGCCCCAATGATGAAGATTGTACTGAAAACAATCAGATGTAAGGTAATATGTTCTATCTTATTCTGCTCCATATTGATATATATTAATCGTTTGTGTGCAAATATATATCATTCGGTGAATAGTAGATGCGTTTTTGGGAAAGTGGCAGCATGATGCGTCGATACCTCGGACAACCTATGCCACTTTTAATGGATTGAAGCCCGAATTTGGTGTGATTTCAAATTCGGGCTTTTGCTATCTGCTTCGGATTAACAATAGAACTTACCTCCTAAATGGACAAAGAATGATACGTTATCCTTTTGTGAGGATTGGACTTTATTTGCTACCAATTTCCTGAATGCTGCGGAATGTCCGGTGTCTATCTGATAAGATAGGGCTATAACCATATCGAGATTATACACATCGGCACTGTTCCCATTTCCCAATTTGATGTACTGACACACTTTATAGTTCCTCAAAATATTGGTTTTCAGGATTCTATTGATAGCTGCGTGGATAGCTCCAGCCGTTGTATAAAACAAGTCGGCAATTTCCCAAGCGGTCATCCATATTTCACCATCGGAGATATGGATGCCTTGTCCATCGTTGGTTATGATTCCTCGTTTCATAGCTATAATTTATTTGAGTGATATTTTATTGGCTGTTTCTCGTTTCTTGGAATTAACCAAATCAGCATATATTTGAGTGGTGGACACGTTCTTATGCGTCAGCATCTTTGATACTGTGTAAATGTCTGTACCTAAGGAAATTTGAATAACTGCGTAGGAGTGCCTAAAGCAATGGAAGGTTATCGACTTCGTTATTCCGGCTTTTTTGAGCCAGTTTTTAAGTGGGTAGTTAATCATGCTCCGCTTCAACCCTTTGAATACTTTGCCTGTGTCGGGCGTACCGCATAGTTCGTAGGCTTCGTAACTGATAGGGAGGGTTGCTTCCGTTTGGGTTTTCTGTGTTCTGATACGCAAGCAATAGCCTTGGTCGGGGGCGATAGTAAAATCTTCCCATTGTAGGTTGAGAATGTCGCTGATGCGTAAGCCTGTCAAACAAGCGAATAAAGAGGCTGCTTTCAGAACGGGAATGTCGCAAGGCGTAGCGGCAAGTTGTTTCACTTCGTCCAGTGTCAGATACTCTTTCTTTACATTTTGCGGTTCAATCTTATCAAGGTAATCATTGATATTCTCTCGAAGCCATTTGTCTCGATAGGCAATCTTTAATAATCCTCTGAAAGTAGAATAGTAGCCGGATGCCGAATTGAGGGATACAGGGCGGTTGCTGTGTTTGAGTTGCTTGGCATTTAGCAAGTATTCACGGAACTTCTTACATAAATCTACATTCACTTCGCCAAAAGTGCATTGACCTTTGACGAAGTTGTAGAAATGCTGATAGACGAATTGCCATTTTTGGTCTTTGTTTCGGCACATTTTTTTGAAGTAGGCAAGGAAGTCGGCTTTCTGTTTGGTTTTATCCAAGAAGCCAAACTCTTCATTGATGAGCGATTGCACTCTGATACAACGGATAGCCTCTGCCTTGTTTAACATGTCGTTGTTGAACTCCCGTTCCATCTCGTTCTTCGGATGGGCATAGATGTAAATGCCAAGGTATTCCCTGCGGCTCATCTGCATCGTTTCGGGGTTACGGACTGCCGGATAATAATCCAGATACAAGGAGATACGATTGTTCCGAATCGCTCTCTGACGAACTGTTACTTTTGTACATGTGTGTGACATACTGTTTAATATTTAGAGTTTTACATTTGTTTGGTGCAAAGGAATATAGTGATTCGATGGTGGGTACATTCACCGCTAAATAACTGTCAATCGAATTATTCTATCTTGGGAGCTTCAAGTAATCTGTCCAATTCGGGTTTGGAGATAAGCGTGTATTTGCCTTTCTTCACCTTGGGGATGTTATGATACTTCGTATAGTGATAGAGTTGGTCACGGGTGAGATTGAATTTCTCCATTGCTTCGGCTACCGTATAATATTGCGGTTCTTCGGGTGCGGCTACACCTTTGGCTATATCAACATGCTTCTTGGAATAGTACACCATGATGCCTTCTTTCTTCTTAGGAATGGCATTCTTGGAAACGAAACAGTAGATAGCGGATAAGGTCATACCGAATTTATCCTGCATTTCTTGTGTGCTATACCATTCGGTAATATCAGGATTCGGGGCTTTCTTGGCAAAGTAAGCGTCTATATGTTTTTTGCTCCAGTAGGTCTTGCCACGATTGAAAGTACGGGGGATGTTGTTTTTCTTGGCTACCGCAAATATCCATGACTCATTTATATGATATTTCTCTTTGACTTCAGCGGTGGTGTAGAAGTCGGTGATAGGAATGGTGTCTTTAGGCTGTCGCTGTTCATAAGGACGAGCTTCTAACATTCGGTCAATATCTTCTTTGCGGATAAATGACAATCTGCTACTAATGCGGAATGCTTGCAGCTTTCTAGCATACACCATTTTATAGATAGCTTGTTTACTTAGCCCTAATAAAATTGCAGTCTCTTTGAATGACAGATATTCTTTGTCCTTAAAATCAGATATTGGTTGTTCACTGATGACCGATTGGACTTTGGTTTCTACTTCTTGTATTCTCTTTTGCCGAACAGCTTCCTTGTATGCAAGATTACTACATCGATGAGAACAAGAACGTGTCGTTAGTTTCTGAGCATAGAATGTTGTGCCACACCATTCACATACCTTTTTGATTTTCATTTTACTCGTTGCCATATTCGTTACTTTTAGAGGTTTTATTTCTCTTGTTATTTCTCCATTTTGTTTAACTATCGTAAATCATAGTCAACCATAGTCAACTTTCTCCACAACCTTTCCGACCTAAAATCGGATAGTAGCAAGCGAGCAACAAATGCGGTACAAAAATGAACTGAAAAAGCCCTATAAACGATAACTATCGCTTATAAGGCTAAAAAGAAAGGCGCTCAAAATGAACGCCTTAATAATCGTTGATGAGATATGCTAATCGTTGGTAATCACCACTTACTTTCCGATGCAAAAATGTTGAAAAATATTATGAAGTACCATATCATTCGTAACCTCACCCGCTATGTCCGAAATGAAGAAGATACACTCTCGTATGTCTTGTGAAAGGAAATCTCCAGAAATCTGCGAATCAAGTCCGTTTTGTACTCGATGAATAGCTTCTAAAGCTTTGTTTAAAGCTTCGTAATGTCTTACATTTGTCACAATAATATCATTCTGTGTCACTGTGGGTAAGTGTGCAGCATTAATAAGCATTTTTTGCAGCTCATTTATATTCTCCCGTTGTTTGGCCGAAATGAAAATAGATTCCGTAGATTCTTGGGGGAAGTCTTTTAATAAAGATAATAAATCCTCTTTCTGTTTGCCTTCAATCAAATCAGCTTTATTGAATACAACAATCAAATGTTTTCCTTCACAGCGTGGAATTATCTTTCTGGATAACTGTTCAATTTGAGAGGCGGCATTCACAGCATCTACCATCCAAAGAACAATCTCTGCCTGACCCAACTTCTGAAAAGTACGCTCAATGCCCAAGCTTTCAATCGTGTCATTGGTTTCCCGGATTCCGGCAGTATCGATGAACCGGAAAGTGATTCCTCCGATGTTGACAGTATCTTCGATCACATCACGCGTTGTCCCGTGGATATCACTGACAATGGCTTTATCCTCATTCAATAATACATTCAGTAAAGTTGATTTTCCAGCATTCGTTTCACCGATGATAGCTACGGGAACACCATTTTTAATGGCATTGCCGACACTGAATGAATGAGCCAACCGAGAAATGACCTGTTCAATTTCTTCTGCCAACTTCCTTAATGCCGAACGATCGGCAAATTCAACATCCTCTTCGCTGAAATCCAATTCCAGCTCAATCATGGAGGTGAAGTTCAACAACTTGTTGCGTAGATCTGTCAGCTCTTTACTGAACCCGCCCCGCATCTGGCTCATTGCCAATCGGTGGGTAGCGGCAGACGAGGAAGCAATCAAGTCCGCCACAGCTTCTGCCTGGCTTAAATCCATCTTTCCATTGAGGAAAGCACGTTGCGTATATTCTCCCGGTCGGGCCATGCGGCAACCATTTTTAATAAGCAACTGCATCACCTGTTGAAGAATATAAGCAGAACCATGACACGTGATTTCCGTACTGTCTTCTCCCGTATATGAATGAGGAGCGCGAAAAAGGCTGACGAGTACTTCGTCAATAATCTCGTCTCCGTCATAAATACGTCCGAATATCAAAGTATATGGCTTCTGTTCGCTCAATAATTTGCCCGCCTTGGCAGGCTTGAAGATGCTGCCGGTGATAGAAATAGCTTCCGGACCGGAAACGCGGATGCTTCCGATAGCACCGCCTTGAGCGGTAGCGATAGCGCAGATAGTGTCTTGATTCATTATTTTTCTTTTTTGGATGAGCAAAGATAATAATTGCAATTTAATTCTTCTGAATGTAGAGTTATATTCTATCAAGTACTGTCTTAATCAGCGTATCGATTGTATTCTTATATCCGGTATTGGCTTCTTTGATAAGTCGGTTGGCTATTACCATGCAGACGGTCATAGCTTTATGTCCCATCAACCGGCTAAGTCCTGCTAAAGCCGAACTTTCCATTTCGAAGTTGGTAATTTTGTACCCTTTATATTCGAATGTTTCAATCTTATCATTCTGTTTCGGATCTGCTAGCGGGATACGGAGTTCACGTCCTTGAGGGCCGAAGAAACCTCCGGCGGCGATTGTCACTCCGCGTACCATGTCATCTTTGGCGATCCGGTCAATCAAGTCTTCATTGGCATCGATGACGTAAGGAGCAGGGGCGCACATATTTCCCGACCAACCCATGTGATGGAGGAAAGCACGTTCGAATGGTAAATCGCATACGGCATTACGTCCGGCATAGAAATTCAGTAACCCGTCAAAACCGATGGACTTTTGTGAACAGACAAAAGTGCCGACAGGGGTATTGGGCTGCAGACCGCCACATGTGCCGATACGTACTAATTCCAGTTGGCGGGGCTGCTCCTTTTCTTCACGGGTGGTAAAGTCGATATTGGCAAGTGCGTCCAATTCATTCATTACGATGTCGATGTTATCGCAACCGATTCCGGTGGAGACTACCGTAATCCGTTTACCTTTATAAGTACCCGTGACGGTCTTGAATTCGCGGCTTTCCACTTCACATTCTTTGTTTTCGAAATGAGAAGCTACGAGTGCTACACGTCCGGGGTCACCTACCAGAATTACTTTGTCTGCCAGCCATTCGGGCTTTACGTGAAGATGGAATACTGAACCGTCTTCATTGATTATCAATTCAGAGGATGGAAAGTACTTTTTCATGTTATTGAAGGGTTTTAGTTTTATAATTGGGGTTGCATCTATAATTTATAATAGGGCTATATTTATAAATAAAAACGCCGGAACCGGATTTAAGTTCAGGAGAGGCCTCTATCTTTTTCTTTTGGAAAAGTGGAGTACATCTTGCAACTGAAATGAAATCGGATTCCGGTGTTTGTGACCGATTATTTGCTCAACGGTTGATTACCTGCATTACCTGTTGTAGGCTTGGCGATATTCTCACGCATTGAAGTATCAGCTTCGATATTTTTCATGCGATAATAATCCATGATGCCTAAGTTTCCGCTGCGGAAAGCTTCAGCCATTGCTTTCGGAACTTCAGCTTCTGCTTCGATCACTTTGGCACGAGCTTCCTGTGCTTTTGCTTTCATTTCCTGTTCGGAAGCTACTGCCATGGCACGACGCTCTTCAGCTTTTGCCTGTGCAATATTCTTATCTGCATTAGCCTGATCGATTTGCAGAGCCGCACCGATGTTCTTACCTATGTCGATGTCCGCAATATCAATAGACAGGATTTCGAAAGCTGTTCCTGCATCCAATCCTTTGCGAAGTACCAGTTTGGAGATAGAATCCGGATTCTCGAGTACCGACTTGTGATTTTCGGAAGAACCGATGGATGAAACGATACCTTCACCTACACGGGCGAGAATCGTATCTTCACCTGCACCACCGACCAACTGGCGAATGTTGGCGCGTACTGTAACACGAGCCTTGGCAATCAGCTGGATACCATCTTTGGCAACAGCCGTTACGGGAGGAGTATCAATCACTTTCGGGTTAACAGACATCTGTACGGCTTCGAATACATCACGTCCTGCCAGGTCGATAGCAGTAGCCATCTGGAAAGGCAATTCGATGTTGGCTTTCGATGCGGATACCAAGGCATGAACAACCTTTTCTACGTGTCCGCCAGCCAGATAATGGGCTTCCAGTTCATCGCGGGTGATGTTTTTCAGACCGGCTTTGTGAGCTTCGATCATTCCCGGAACGATGATATACGGCGGAACGTTACGTATACGCATTAAGAACAGTTGTATCAGCGAGATGTTAACTCCCGAGACTTTAGCCGACAACCAAAGGAAGAACGGCACGTAATGGAAAAATATTATCAAGAAGATAATACCTCCGGCTATCAGAAAGATAGGTAAGTAGAAAGATGGTTCCATTGATGTTTTTATTAAGTGAATATTATTCTTTATATTTCTCAACCATGATTGTACCGTCGGTGATACGGTTTACGATTATCGGAGTCTTCTCATTGAGGAACCCGTCTATTGACTTTACTTCCACAATTTTTCCGTTTATCTCGGCATAACCGATTTGTGCCAGACGTGTAGTACTGATTCCTGTATCCCCTGCCTTGATACTATCTTCTGCGCTACGGTCTACTTTTGAATCAATATTCTTTTTCAGCGCCAAATTGTCCAGCATTTTCGATTTCATAAACCAGACCAATGATCCGATGCAGGCAATTGCTGATATGCCAAGAGTGACAAATCCGCCTGCCATACCTAATTTAGCGAACGCGTAATAGTTGGCATACAGGATGCAAACCAATGCAGAAATTCCTGCCAGGCTAATGCCCGGGATGACGAACAGTTCTACCAGAAACAGTATGACTGCGGCAATAATGAGGACGGCGATAATGAGTATATCCATAGTTCAGAGTGATTAGTTATTTTGTTTTTTCTGCATTGCGTACATTCACTTCAAGAGTATTCAGCTCTTCGTACATTTGCAGTACCCGCTTTTCTAGGTCAAGAATGGCAGGAGCCATTTGTTTTTTTCCCTGTTGGTTGGCACCGGCATATTGTTGGCGAAGACTGTTCAGCTTTCTTTCCTGTTGATAATAGTCTTTTTCCATCTGCTGATAGCGTTGGAAAAGCGTTTTTGCTTTGGCGGATTTAAAGTCGCTCATCAGATAGTAAGTGGTATGGTCATCAATAACAAACTCAAAGTCCATGGCACGGCGTTTTTGCGGTTTATGACTGATAGCCGTTTTCAGGCGTTGCAATGCTTCGGTGACTGCTTGTTTGTCTTTCCAGGTTTCTTTCAGCGAATGGATCTGTGCCAGACGAATGATCTGTTGCTGCTCCATTGCTTCATAATTATAAGTCTGTTTGGAAGCGTTAGGAATGAACACATAAACACATACCTTTCCTTCCGGTTGGAAACGGTCGGAAGCAAACCATCCGAGGTTATTATATTCATCAATGACATACATATAATCATTGTATGGTGAATTGAATGGCATTCCCACATTTTCCGGAACAAGATAAGTGTCGGTATTCGTATTGTAGCGAGTGACAAAGATGTCGTATCCACCCACTCCTTCGCCATCACTGGCATAGTAAACGGTCACTCCGTCCGAAAGGACAAACGGATAGTTGGCGTTTCCGGAAGCATTGATACTACCCGGTAATGGGCGTCCGTCACTCCATTCATTCAACAATTTGTTCTTTGAGAAGATGTCGAGGTTACCTTTTTCACCCATTTCGCTATAATAAATCTTACTTCCGATTTCTGTTTTATAAACAGTTCCCGGATGATCTCCTTCTGTCTGAAAGAACTCATTGTAAGTGAATAATTTACCCGATTCTTCGCTCATCTTGTATGCATGGAGGAACGTAGCCTTGTCCACAACGAAGCTGTCGATGATGCACACATCCTCAACCCCCTTCAACATACGGAGGTCGGATTTACTTTTCTCCAGAAGCTTTTCCGCTTCTTCCGTCGATTTTTTACGTTTACTTAAATCTGCTATATACTCCTCAAAGCAGTTCACGGCATCTTCGAAGCGATACGTCTCGTTATAGGCTTGTCCCAAATAGAGTTTCCCACTGGTCACACGTCTCTTTGCCGCTATTTCAAGAGGTTTCACCGCCTTTTCTGCCTCTCCGGTTTTCAGGCAGCATACACCATACCAATAATTATAATTCCCGTTCGACGGTTGTGATTGGGCATACTTCTGAAAAACAGGTTTGGCTTGTTCGTACTCACCTTTGGCAAATAAGGTGCGTGCCTGTTCCAACGTTTGTGCAGATACTTCGCAAAGGAAGAGACTGCCAATTAAAAATAGAATATATTTTCCTTTCATTGTTTTGAGCGTTAATGAGTGACGGGTAGATTGAAAACATGGCTGCTTTCGGGCACCGGTCCATTTATCAATTGTTCAAAAGTACAAATTTATTAGAAATAAACCCTTTTTCAGTGATTCTATTATGTTAATTCTTCTTTAAATCATTCTTTTCGCTTACTTTTGCAGCCGATTTTTAAAGATATGGCACAATTTACGGAAGAAGAGAAAACCATTCGCCGCATTGAACGGCGGTTTAGCAAAGGAGTGGTGCAATATGGATTGATAGAAGAAGGAGACAACATCCTTATCGGACTGTCGGGAGGAAAAGATTCGTTGGCGCTTGTTGAACTGTTGGGTAGACGCGCACGTATCTATAAGCCTCGTTTTTCTGTTGTAGCCGTTCATGTGGTGATGAAGAATATTCCTTATCAGAGCGATACGGAATATTTGAAAGCGCATTGTGAAGCGTATGGAGTTCCCTTTGTGCAGTATGAGACAGCTTTTGATCCTGCTACCGACACACGCAAATCTCCCTGTTTCCTTTGTTCATGGAATCGCCGGAAAACCCTGTTCACTGTTGCCAAGGAGCACGGATGCAATAAAATCGCTCTCGGTCACCACATGGATGATATTCTGGAAACTTTGTTGATGAATATCACATATCAGGGAGCCTTCAGTACAATGCCGCCCCGGTTGGTGATGAAGAAGTTTGATATGACAATTATCCGTCCGATGTGTCTGGTTCACGAAGCCGATCTGGTAGAGTGGGCAGCGTTGCGCCATTATCAGAAACAAGTGAAGAATTGCCCTTACGAATCGCAGTCCAGCCGGAGTGATATGAAAGGAATTTTACGTCAGCTGGAAGCGATGAATCCGGAGGCACGTTACAGCCTTTGGGGGAGCATGACTAATGTACAGGAAGATTTATTACCGGATAAAATAGATTAGTTAGAATAGATTGTTATGAAAGGATTCTATACCATTTTGTTGCTGATTGTTTCCAATGTCTTTATGACATTCGCCTGGTACGGACATTTAAAGATGAGACAGGAGTACGGTTGGTTCGCAACTCTTCCGCTGATTGGTGTGATTACGTTTAGCTGGGCAATCGCTTTTTTTGAATATTCCTGCCAGATACCCGCCAATCGTATTGGCTTTATAGGCAATGGAGGTCCGTTTTCATTGATGCAGTTGAAAGTCATCCAAGAGGTGATAACACTTATTATTTTTACAGTGTTCACTACCATCTTCTTTAAAGGTGAAGCGTTACATTGGAATCATTTGGCTGCATTTGTCTGCCTGATTGCGGCGGTGTATTTCGTGTTTATGAAATAACGGCCTGAAACCATTCCATATCCTCACTTTATTTCGCCACGTATTTTTTCATCCCTTCCGTGTAGAAAGTATGGAACCCTCCGTTTTCTTCGCTATAAATAAAGTAGGCGTCGATTTCCGGGTTCGCTTTGCAGAAAGCTTCCGCCTCTTCCAGTCCCATCACCATGAAGGCGGTGGCCAATGCGTCGGCAGTCATACAGTCTTTAGCGATTACGGTGGACGATAAGATACTGTGCTGTACCGGATAACCCGTTCTCGGGTCGATGGTATGAGCATATTTCTTTCCGTCCTTGTAATAATAGTTGCGGTAGTTTCCGGAAGTTGCTAAACCTGCATCCGTTATTTCAAGTATTGTTTGTAAGTCCTGATTTACAGCCAGTGAATCGTCGATGGGCTTATTGATTCCGATGCGCCATAAGCCTTTGGAAGGGTTTTTGCCTTTCACTACTACCTCTCCACCGATGTCTACCATATAATTCTTTATACCTTTCCGGTCGAGCAGGCGAGCTATGACATCTACCGAATACCCTTTGGCTACTGCGCTACAACTCAACATGATACGCGGGTCTTGTTTGCTCACTTTGCCATTTTCCATGTTCACCTTTTCATATCCGGTGATTTGCAACAGGCTGTCTATCATTAATGAATCAGGGAAAGCGCCTTTTTTGAAGCCGAATCCCCAGGCATTGGCGAGGGGAGCTACCGTGATGTCGAAAGCACCTTTCGTCTTGCGGGAAATTTCCATCGAGCGGTTGAAGCATTTCTGAAAGAAGCTATCGGTAACCACCTCCTCGTTGCGGTTGACACGGCTGATAACAGAACTGTCGTTGAACGGAGACAGAGATTGATCGAAGCGTTTCAGTTCAGCTTCTATTTCCGGTTTTAAGTCACCGTCATGTTGATAAGTAATCTTGTATACCGTTCCGAATACCAAGCCCTTGATGCTATAATAGCCGGCTTGTTGATTATGTCTGACTAATATCCAGATGGTTGCCAGAATCAGGAAAGCTAGCCAAAGGAAATTTTTTTTTGTTTTCATACGCTCTTCTATTTAATAAAGAATAGGCTAAAGAGGCAATTGGTAAATCAGGGAATAAGTAATTCCCATATTGTTTGATTTAAACTTTCCGTAGCCGGGCACGTACCATGGATTCCCATATTCTGCGGTAGATGCTTTGGTTTTGTATTTCATACGTACCGACCACCCCATGTTAAAGTTTTTGTAGATACGTACTTTAACGCCTAAAACGATTTCCAGCCATTGCATGGAGCCTTTCATACCCGGGTGGTTGAAAGATATGTTTTCTCCCCAGTAATCATCTCCTAAACTGGGGTTACCTATTGCATCTCCCCAGATGGGATCGTCCACCGGCATCGTGGAGACGTCATATTTAAATGTACTGAATGCATAGCGGAGTCCTGCATATAAGTAGCTGTTCTTCTCTTTCTTCTTAGCCATAGTGTTGTAATCCACCCCGATGCGGAAGAATGGAGCCGGTTTGCTCTTATAGTGTATACCTGTTTCGTTCCAGGTATCTGTTCCTCCCATGCCAAACTCAAAGGTAGGGATGAATTTGTTTTTAAGGTTGACCGCCACGCTGACCTCGGAACTCATAAAGTCGCCTCCCAGGAGCTTGCTTCCTATACCATATACATCCACACCGATATACGTACCATTGTAAAACGGAATGGTATCTATCTCGGCAACCTCTTTCTTTTTCTGATCTCTTTGGGTCGTTTGCATAGGCCGCCGTTGTTGGGCCGGCAACGGAAGTCCAATGCAAAAGAGCAGGAGCAGGCTAATGAGTCGTTTCGTCAGGTGTACGTTCCGGCCGATAATTAAAGAATATCTGCAAGTTCTGAATTTCATTTGTATTGGCTTCTTTATTTTGTATATGAAGAGAATCTATCCGGTCCGGTTGTCCGTTACCGTACGGAGGAGGAGTGCCGGGTCGTCCCGGTTTGCCGAATGTCGCACTGATGATGTTCTGTTTCATCATGTATCCACATTCCATGGATTGGAAATAGGGCGTGTTCTGTTGTACGATGTATAATGTGTCAACATCCTCTTTTTTACGTTTGGGGTCATATCTGAATATGAGTACGGTAGAGTCGCTTGTATATCGCAATGGAAGCATCAACGTATGCACGTTCTTTTCATTGTTCAGGATGATGGAGTCGGTGCCCAGTGCGGTGATTGTCAGCGAGTCTAGCGTGTCTTTTCGTGCAACGTTGGGGTTGTCCGGATCGATGGTATATATCGTGCAATACATCATCGGACGTCCTGCCAATGAGCAATCGTTCTCGTCCGAGCACGAGCTGGGAATGCCGACAGCACCGCCAACGATTATCAATAAGAGAAAGATGCGAATTAAATTCTTCATAGTCAATCTGTTGAATGTGAATCAAATTTTCTTTTCTATCTGATAGTTATTCCGTTCGGGTGCATTGCGCGAGATTAGTTCGCCCAAGAATCCGGCCAGGAATAATTGCGTACCTATCACCATTGCCGTAAGTGACAGATAGAAATAAGGAGAGTCGGTTACCAGTCGATAGGGGAGACCGTTGGACATGGCGTATAGTTTGCTGGCACCTACGATGATGACTGAAATCACACCGAGCAGGAACATCAATGATCCCAGCAGTCCGAAGAAATGCATCGGCTTAACTCCGAATTTGGAAAGGAACCACAGGGAAATCAAATCCAGATATCCATTCACAAAACGGTTTAGACCGAATTTGCTGGTGCCGTATTTACGCGCCTGGTGGTGTACCACCTTTTCACCGATTTTCTTGAATCCGGCGTTCTTTGCCAGATAAGGGATATAACGGTGCATTTCGCCATAGACCTCGATATGCTTTACAACCTCTTTTCGATACGCTTTTAAGCCACAGTTGAAATCGTGCAGGTTTTTGATGCCCGACACTTTTCGGGCGGTCGCATTAAACAACTTGGTCGGCAGTGTCTTCGAAATAGGATCGTATCTCTTTTGCTTCCAGCCGGACACCAGGTCGTAGCCATCCTTGGTAATCATCCGGTACAGCTCGGGGATTTCATCCGGGCTGTCTTGCAGGTCAGCATCCATGGTGATGACTACGTCTCCTTCCGCTTCAGCGAATCCGCAGTAGAGTGCCGGTGATTTACCATAATTGCGGCGGAATTTGATCCCTTTTACATGTTCCGATTGTGCTTTAAGCTTTTCAATCACTTCCCATGAATGGTCGGTACTTCCATCGTTGACGAAAATCACTTCGAATGAGAATCCGTTGGCTTGCATGACCCGTTCTATCCAAGCATAGAGTTCGGGTAGCGACTCTTCTTCATTGAATAATGGGATTACAACTGATATATCCATTTTTAATTACTAATTACTTACGAATTACAAGTTACGATAGCGACAGTCCGTCATGTTCCGGTTTGGCTTTTTTCATCACCATCAATGCGGTAGGGATGGCCAGGATACTTCCCCAGAATACATCCCATGACAATAGCTGCATGGTGATATTGATCGAAGTAAGCGAACGGGCGGTATCTATCGTTTCTTTTATAATTTCTTTGTTTTCTATCAGAGCCGGGGTGTTGGCCATCAACTCGTCCCACAGCTGGATATAGGAGTCGATGATAAATCCATGATCGATGAATTGGAAATAGACATAGTGGGCCGTAGCTACCAATAGAGAAGCAAACATATACATGAATACGGTGAAAAGTATGGCATGCGAAAATTGGATACTTCCCCCGCAAATCTTATCCCGATACGTTTTCGCATAGTGATATCCGATGAAAGGTACGGATAATGTCAGGATTACAAATAAAAGCGAAAGGAAAGGTATGCGGAATCCCAGCGGAAATAGAATGAACTTCAGTATCCAGTAGATTCCCATACACGTGCCAAAATGCATGGCATATTTTTGTAAATAGCTTCTGTTCTCTGTCATCTTCATTTATAAATTGTGCACAAAGGTACAAATAATATCGGTTGGTAGGGAAAATCTGGCTGTTAAAGTTAATAAAGCAGAGGAAGTTGCTGTCTGACTATTTTTTTTTGCAAGTTTAATTGCTTGAAATGTAGCTTATTAGTCTTTTGCGTGCAAAAAAAGTTGTCTGTAGCTATTGCAGAATACATAAAAATGTCTACCTTTGCAATCGCAAAACGGGTAAGTCCTATACGGCCAGCTCCCTTCGAATCCTCCAGGGCTTGATCGCAGCAAAGGTAGTTGGTTGTAGCGGCGCGATATAGATAGCTTGCCCACCCGCCTCTTTAGCTCAGTTGGCCAGAGCACGTGATTTGTAATCTCGGGGTCGTTGGTTCGAATCCGACAAGAGGCTCGAAAGATTCACAGTCTATTTAGGTGAAAAAGCATTCAGGTAATTGCCCGAATGCTTTTTTTTGTATATATTTGCATATTCCGGCTATACTTTGCAAAACAGACATATATTCAGCTTTTACCACTCCAAACAGTCCTTTCCGATGTTGCGATATGTGCGTGTCTGCATGTCGTAATGGGATAGTAGTAGCGTATGATTCGGAATGATATTTTTGTAAATGCCATAATCTAAGGCAATGTTTTACTATTTTTTATGCTGTATAATCTAAAAATACGAAGTATTATGACTACAGTGAAAGTAAAATTCCGCGCATCTTCCACAGAATCGAAGGAAGGTGTGCTTTATTACAGGGTGATTCACAATCGCATGGCAAGACAGATCAGTACAGGTAGCAAATTGTATGACCGTGAGTGGGATGATGTTGCGCAAGATGTGACACTGCATTCCGGTGTTGAGAGCAGTCGTCAGGAGTATCTGCTTTCCGTGCGGGGAAAATTGGAGGAAGACACAGCCAAATTGCGAAGCATTGTCTCCCGGCTTGAACGTAACGGGAGGACCTATACGGCCGACAAGGTAGTGGAGATTTTCCGCTCAAATTCGGAATGTGGGAGTTTTATCTCGTTTGCCCGGCATATCATCGAGGATTTGAAACGCATAGGTAAGGTGCGTACATCGGAAACCTATGCATCGGCATTGCAGAGCTTTCTCCGTTTTAGAAAGAGACGTGATATCTTCTTCGACGAGATGGATTCTTCCCTGATGGTTGAATACGAATCCGAACTTAGAAGGATGGGGGTATGTCCCAATTCCACCTCTTTCTATATGCGCAATCTCCGTGCCATCTACAACCGTGCGGTTGAAAAAGAGCTGACTCCTCAGAACTATCCGTTTCGTCATGTCTATACCGGCATCGATAAAACCGTCAAACGGGCTGTGCCCTTGAAGGTCATACGGCAGTTGCGCGACTTGGAGCTGAAAGCAAACTCGGTCGATGGGCTGGCCAGAGATCTGTTCTTATTCTCGTTCTACACCCGTGGGATGTCATTTATTGACATGGCTTACTTGAAAAAGTCAGACCTGAGGAATGGCATACTTACTTACCGCAGGCAGAAGACCGGACAGCAGCTCTTCATCAAGTGGGAAAAGCCCATGCAGGATATAGTCGCCAAGTATGACACGTCGGCAACTCCCTATCTGCTGCCGATTATCCGGGACATGAAGACGGACGGCAGACGACAGTATCTGAATGCCTCGCATGTTGTAAATGCACGGTTGAAGAAGCTCGGAGAGCTGCTCAAGCTGCCTATACCGCTGACAAGCTATGTGGCTCGGCATGCCTGGGCTTCCATAGCGAAGAGTAAGAATATACCCGTCTCTATCATCAGTGAGGCTATGGGGCACGACTCGGAGAACACAACACGCATTTATCTCGCCTCTTTGGATACTTCTGTGGTGGACAAGGCGAATCTTGTCATACTTAAATCCCTTTGATGTTTCTGCCGCAAGGCGTCAGGCACGTTCTGCCGGTATAATCGTAGTGGGGCACTGTTGATCGAAAAGATGGCGGGCTGTGGAGCCTGCTATCTCTTCTTGCATAAACCGGTTACTTTTGTAACGCATATCAAGAGGCCTGTTAGGCAGCCTCTTGATTTTTGTATTTCAATTTATAAATGTCGTTCTTTATGACAACAATAGTAATATCCAATCGTCTCGATTCCTGAGATGAGCATAGCGGGTGAATCTGTTTGGAAGGTGAAAGTAATCGAGTGTTTCTTATTATCAGATTCTTTCAATTTCGTCTATGGAAAGTCCGGAAGCCTGTGAGATAGTGGTAAGGGGAATACCTAGTTTTTTTAGATTACGGGCAATTTCCAAACTCTTTTCTTTCATACCTTCTTTTTTACCTTCCTCTTTCGCAAATGAAATCGTAACCAGCTGGTCACGAAACACTTTGATGCTCTCATCGTATTTCATGCGTTCTTCTTTGCTCAGGGAAGCGATATCGACAATCTTTTCCAACTTCTCGAAGACTGATTTCCGTGCCTTGAAAGGCATTCTTTTCAATGTTTCCATGTGCTTCAATACATAAATCCAACGTTCAAAATCCGTATCACATTCCGACTCCTCCTTGTTGAAAGACGGGAGTTCGATAAAGATAAAGCGCAACTTGTCTGAGAATGTCTCATGCGTGTCCCGGTCGGCCAATACCACATCCGTACGCAGTTTGTGGGAACCGTTGGGCAGGCTGAAGTTCAAGAAAAACACGCCGTACACCGCTTTCAAGTCAAACTTCCAGAAAATACCCCGCTCTCCCTGACGGGCAATGGTATGGGAGAGGTAAAAAAGGGCACGCTCCTTAAAGTTCGTCTGCTGCTTGTTCTGCATCTCGACCACCAGTTGTTCACCGTTTTCCGTCGTACAATAAATGTCATAGATAACCCCTCTGTCTCCCATGTATTCCGGAAGCAATTCCTTGTCCGGTTATATCGGTGATACACTTCTCGTTCACAAGTAATCCGTTTAAGAAATCGATCAACAAGTCTTTCGTTATCTCCTGCCCGAATATCTTTTTAAATCCTACATCCGTAAACGGATTGATAAAGTTTCCCATTCTGTTTTTTTTAGTTTATCCGAGACAATGTGTATCCGATTGGAACAAAGATAGTCTATTTTTCGAAACATCTGGTTATGATACGGTCCTGTTTCTCTTTTTTAACTAAAACAGTTCTTTAATTCAGGGATATATTTATTCAATTATATCGAATTCGCATTAAAAACGATTTCGCACGCCTGCAAAACGTCCGCAGACTTTTAGAAACCACGGCTCTTTCCATTGAAGGTAAAAATATAGCCATACTGCCCCTTATCCGGTCCAATGCGAGCCGGGTAATCCGGAGTATCCTACATCCGATTCCTACACAAAAGAATATATTTATGATAATTATCTGCCATCTGCAACAATTTCGTTGTATCTAATTGAAATATAATGGTTTATGGCGTTGCAGATACCTGTTGCAGATATGTTGCAGGTCAAGTATCTGCAACACTTCTGTTTTAGCTCATGATGGTCTGACAACATGATAAACTACTCTTTCAATCTCACAAGTAAACTCGTATGCTTTGCTATTTTGTATTTGTTACTTCAGCGAACCACTTTGTTTCAATACGGTGGAACACTTTGTTTCAATACGGTGAACACTTTGTTTCAATATGGTGGAACACTTTGTTTCAAGGCGCTGAACACTTTGTTTCAAGGCGCTGAACACTTTATTTTGACTTATACTAGAAATGGTTGTCACTTTTAGAGGCTAGTTACTAAATAAGTTGTCACATTCTGTTATTCATAACTAAAACAGTTGTTAGTTTCTTCCCTTTGCTCCTAAGATAGTTGTCATACGTAAAAACAATGGACAAATCTGAGTGTGCTCGGGCTCTCGGTAAAAGTCAATAGGGTTCGACACCCTATTGGCTTTTGTGAGACAATGGCTTAAACCGTCATGTCCCGGGTTCTCGGTATCGCAAATATAGTATTTATTTATCATATGGAACCTTATTTTTTCCACAATGATTTTCCCGGCACCTCTCCATGATATACGTCCATGGGTTTTTTCATACCTATGCTCATATGCGGTCGTCCATTATTATAGAAGTCAATCATTCGCGTAATCTGCTCCCGTGCCATCTCTTTATCCCTGAACAGCGACATGCCGTATATCCATTCCGTTTTCAGGATGCCATTCATCCTTTCTGCTACCGCATTGTCCGTCGGGTTGTAATCTTCAGTCATGCTCACACGTATATGATGAGTGACCAGTGTGTCGATATAGGCATCGCAGGCATACTGTACCCCCCGGTCGGAATGGTGGATTGTGCCGCAAAGATTGCCACCTCCAGCCTCATTGATGGCCTGTTCCAGTGCCTGTAGCGTATATTCGGCATGCAAACTGGGAGAGAGCACCCATCCTAAAACGGCATGTGAGTACATGTCCGTTACAAGATGGAGGTAGCATACGCCACCTTCAATCCAGATGTAAGTGATGTCACATACCCAGATATGGTTCGGGTATTGTGCCGTTACCCCCTTGATCAGATTCGGATACTTCTTGTAAAGATGGTGGGAGTCCGTCGTATGCCTGGGTTTCTTCGGGGGCAGCATAAGGCGTTCCGAACGCAGCAGATGAAGGAAGGCATCCCGCCCTCCGGTTATCTCGCTTCCATAAAGGGAGCGGAGCTCATGGTATAATTTCAAACCACCGATGCCCGGAGCCTTTGAGCGGTAGAAGAAGACGGCATCCAAGATGGCTGTTCTGATCTGATGACGCGACAAAAGATTTTTTTTCTTTTTGTAATAGGCCTGGGAAGACATGCCAAACAGTCCGCAAAGGGTTTTCACACTGATGTGAGGAAACTCTTCACGAAGGCCGGTGACTATTTGGCACCATCTTTTTTTAAGATGGAAATCCCTTCTTCTCTTTCTGTGAGTTCAATCAGTCTTTCAAAGGCATGGGAACGAAGTTTTTCAAGTTCCAAAGCCTTTCTCAGACGCAAATTTTCCGCTTCAAGAAGTTCTTCTTTAGATTTTGATTTTGGATTCTTTTTCATTTGAAGATCTGACAGAAGTTCGGGGGACAAAGATAAGGAATCCGAATCAATTGCATAACACTTTTGCCAACGCAGAATATAAGTATGGTTGGGTAAACCCCATTTCTTGGCAGTAGCAAACATTGACAAACCGCTACTGAAGTAATCACGGAGAACTTCCAATTTGAAAGTCTCAGAATAAATCTTACGAGATAATTTAGACATAATTTTTCTTTTTTTATGTCTCTAAAAAGGTGTCAACCTAAATCCGTATAAGACATTTCAAGGCGCTGAACACTTTGTTTCAAGGCACTGAACACTTTGTTCCAAGGCGCGAAACACTTTCAAAGGTGTAAACTGTACTAATCCGGTATTTGAGTAATATGTTGCAGATAACTTTATCTGCAACTATCTGCAACAGGTATCTGCAACATCATAAGTCTCTTGTATTCATCGATTTAGCATGATTTTGTTGCAGATGGCAGATGTTTTGTGTATTTCAAACATAGAGAGGAACTCCCGGTATGATGTCTTTCTGCATCGACATGGTGTCGGCTGTGGCCCATAAAATAAGACCATTTTTGAGAGAACAAAACAGTTTTAAATGAAAGAGCCGTTTTTAGAAACGATTTTGCACGCCTGCAAAACGCCCGCAGGCTTTTAGAAACGATAAAGCAGCCTTGTTTTGCCTTAGAAAATTTTTAAATAACGTGAATTCGAAATGACTCAAAGCAAATTAAGTTGCCTGTCTTTGATGGACTCAATGTCAATGGCTGGAGACTGGGGAACATGGCACATTTGACTGCTTCAACCTTCTTACTGTCAACGATTTTAGCGTATGACTTGTGAACTGTGCGGAGGATGGCATACACTCGTGTGTCAGGTAAAATATGAAAATAAATTTATGTAAAGCAATTAAATTATTCAGATAATTTGTTTTTATTTTGATTTATTATTCTTATTTTTGCAGCCTGAAATCAATACCCTAAAATTGATTTCTCCATCTTAAGGAAATATGAAATAGAACCTTCTAAGACGACAAACTGTGATTATATGCGAGGTGCGCAGGAACATATTATGGTAGATATTTCCATGACAATGTTGAAACACATGAAAGGGGGCATGGAAAGTAAGGGAAATGCAAAAAGCATCTCCCAAGGTGACTTCCGTCTCGTAAAAATCTCTTCGCCAAGTAGAAGTCAATACAATGATGTAATAACAGAATAGAATGAAACGTACCATTTTAATATGGATTGTTACGGCTTGGGCTGTCTGTACATGCCACCGTGCGTTATGTCAGGAAGTTGCTGTTAAAACGAATTTCTTGGCAGATGCATTGCTGAATCCCAACCTTGGACTTGAAATCGGTATGGCTCCGAAGTGGACGTTGGACGTGTCGGGGCAGTTTAACGGATGGACGCTCTCGCACGACCGCCGTTGGAAGAACTGGGCAGTCCAGCCTGAGGCTCGGTACTGGTTCTGCGACCGCTTCGCAGGTCATTTCATAGGTATTCATGCCCACGGCGGACAGTACAATATCGGTGGTATTGACGGGAAGATAAATTTCCTCGGCACCGATGCCCGCAAGCTGAAGGACACCCGTTATCAGGGGTGGTTCGTGGGGGCGGGAGTCTCTTACGGCTACGCTTGGATTTTGGGGCAGCACTGGAATCTGGAGGCCGAAATCGGTATCGGCTATTCCTATACCCGTTACGACCGTTTCCGTTGTGCCGGATGCGGCAAGAAGATAGAGAGTGACAAGCCGCACCACTATGTGGGACCGACCAAGGCGGCTGTCAATTTGGTTTATCTGTTCTAAATCAAGAGGCGATGAAGAGATTTATACTCATAACGGTATTAACGACGGGCTTGGCATCAGCTTCCCAAGCCCAAGGCACAGTCGATGGGGTTTCCGTCGACGGGGTAAAATTGGAGCATAGCGGTCAGTATATGTCCGTGGACATGACATTGGGTCTGTCCGGGCTCCGGGTGGACGGTAATCGGGCCGTGTTGCTGACTCCACGGCTGGTCAACGGTACGGATTCCTTAGAACTTCCATCCGTGGGTATCTACGGACGCCGCCGCTACTATTTCTATGTACGCAACGGTGAGAGCATGCTCACAGGCAAGGACGAGATGAGCTACAAGGCATCGGACAAGCCCGAGAATATTATATATAATAAGGTGTTGCCCTATCAGGAATGGATGAACGGTGCAGAGCTGACACTCCATCGCAGCGACTATGGCTGTTGCAACACACTGTTGGCCGAGCAGACCGGCACACTGGGTGACTTCACGGAGGCTGTGGCATTCTTCCCCGAACTGGTGTATGTGCGTCCGGCAGCCGAGATAGTCAAGAGCCGTTCGCTCGAAGGCTCCGCTTTTATTGACTTCCCTGTCAACCAGACTGTCATCAATCCCGAATATCGTCGGAATACCATTGAGCTTGGCAAGATACAGGCCACCATCGACTCCGTGCGCAACGACCGCGACGTGACCATCACGCAGGTATGGCTCAAAGGGTTTGCTTCGCCTGAAAGTCCCTACGAGCATAACCGCGAACTGGCAATCGGCCGTACCGAGGCTCTCAAGAGGTATATCCGTCAGCTTTATAGTTTCAATGACAACGTGATTGTCACCGACTACGAGCCGGAAGACTGGGCAGGTCTTCGCCGCTACGTAGAACAGTCGAATATCGACCACCGAAAGGAAATCCTTGCATTGATCGACTGCGACCGTGAGCCGGATGCCAAGGAGTGGAAAATCAAATCCACCTACCCGGAGGAATACCGCTTCCTGTTGCAGAACTGCTATCCTTCGCTGCGTCACACAGACTATCGCATCGCCTACACCATACGTGGTTACAGCGATGTGGACGAGATAGAGCGTATCATGCACACCCGCCCTCAGAACCTGAGTCTTAACGAGTTCAACCTCGTGGCACAGGAGTACGAGCCGGGCAGCGATAAGTTCACCGAGGTATACGAGACAGCAGTGCGTATGTATCCCACCGATGAGACGGCCAACCTCAATGCTGCCAATGCCGCCATGCGCCGTGGCGACAATGCGCTGGCCGAACGTTATCTTGCCAAGGCAGGTAATTCACCGGAGGCTGTCTATGCTCGTGGTGCGCTTGCCATACGCAACGAGGACTATGACACCGCACGCCGCTATCTTGAACGGGCAAAACGAATGGGTGTGGCACAGGCGAAGACAACGCTTGAGCAGTTGGCACAGGGGAAGCGTATTAACAATAAATAATAAAAAGCAAAGAAACGAGATAACACACGTAATATTAACTTAAAATGCAATTAAATCTTATGAACAGAAAATTGGGGATTTTATCGTTATTTCTGTCCGTCTTGTTTGCGGGTTGTTCAAGTGATGAGTCGGTCATTAATGAGGGGGGAGAAGACAATGGGAAGGATCTCGGCTATATAGCCGTGAATATTGTACAGCCTGGGGCAGTGACCGGGCGTTCAGCAACAGTACCTGATGGTACTCAATCCGGTGGTTTTGTATCTGGTGATGAGGAGGAGAATTTTGCTGGTGATGCGACATTCATCATTTACAAGAAAAAGAATGACGCATCTAAAACCCATGAGTATCTCAGTACCCAGACCATTCCTCTGGAAGCAACCTCTGGACCTAACGGACAGCCTGCAGTAGAGAAAATATACAGTGCAGTGCTTGTAATTGATGCGGACGACGATTTGAAACCGAGCACAGATCCAGCCAAAGATCCGAGGTTTGCCGGTATAATTTACTGCGTGTTGAATGCTCCTAAGGAAATTAAAGAATTTGATGGAGCAGAAGATAAGACAGAAGCTACTTTGCAAGGACTCATTGGTAGCTACGGTAGTGCTACGAAAGGATCTTTCATTATGTCTAATTCTACATACAGAGGTTATGCCGATGAAGCAAAAACCAACCTTTCAGAGGATGTAACTTGTGGAACTCAATTTACAACAGACAACTACAAGACCACTCCCAATGAAGCTCTCGCAAATCCTGTTGATATATATGTAGAGCGTGTTGTTGCAAGAGTAGATACCAAGAAAGCTGACCCTTTCAACAATGAACAACCAGACCCATTCGGAACAAATGATAACAGTAAAAAATTGACTATTCGCATTACAGGAATGGAGATAGCCAATATCGCTACCAAGTCTTATTTATTCAAGAATGTTAGTGGTAGAAACGTAACTGGCAGCGGGTGGCCTACAGATTGGAATAACCAAGTATGGGATGCAAATAATACACGTTGTTATTGGGAAACGGTACCGACTCTTACCGCTGGTGACTATATAAACCAATCTTACACTGCTATTGTAGGTGCCGGAACAAGTACCGCAGCAGAGACAGGTGGGACAGGCGAGACAGGTGGTTCCACCGAGCAGAAAGTTTATGGTGCATTTTCAAATTTCGATAAAACATTGTATATTCAACCAAACACCAGTGACAATAAAACTGCTGTTCTTGTGACCGCACAGCTTCTTGATAATGCCAATAAACCTGCTGATTTAGTGTGGATAAAAGGTGGTTATTTCACTAACACAGACGCCCTTAAGTTGGTTTGCTCTCATCTCAAAGCTAAACAATGGGCTATAAAGACTTCTATGCCTGACGGCAAAACTGAGTTTCGCAATATTGAGCCAACTGATTTGGATTGGGCGCGTTATGTAGATCCGGATGCTGAAACTAAAATTCTGCTTAACTCTAATCTTAAAGACTATCAAGCTATTGCACAAGTAAAGACTCCTTCTGCAGGTTCGTTTATATGCAAGGCTTCCGGTGTGGGGACAGATGCTGCGACAGAAATCAAAAAGAAGGAAGGTGAGACAGAAACTAGTTACGGGATCGACGACCTGAATGGGGCTTCTGTTGGTACAGATGATGGTCGTCTCGCTTCTGAAACATCGTTGTATGCAGAAGTGTTCAAGAATGGTTTGTGTTACTATTTCGTCAATATTGACCAGACAGGTGTGCTTGGCAATGTCACCCCAGCTCCGACAAAATATGAGGGTGTAGTGCGTAACCATATTTATGAACTTACATTGAGTAGCATCAAGGGAATTGGCACAGCAGTGTTTGATCCAGAGCAAACAATCATTCCGGTAAAACCGCCGCATGATGAATTTTACTATCTCGCAGCTAGAATTAATGTGCTGAAATGGAAATTCGTAAAACAAAATGTGAGCTTTGAAGGAAACTGATAACAGCAATCTATAATAACGATAATCACGGGAGACTCCATTTGGGGTTTCTCCCGTGATTAAATAAACTATTTGCAACACAAGCACTTCCGTACCGGTGCAAAGAGAGATACGGCTTTGGAGGCTGCACCAAGAGCAAGACTCCCACTAAACGAGAATATCCGACGGTAACGACAACGTTACCGCACTATATATACTCCTTGCCCATTCATTGTGCAGGGGCAATTTATTAACTGGTTGTGAAGATAAAGAATATTGATATATGAATATGATACCGGCATATCTGAAAAAGACTGGACGCACGGTGTTGGCGGTCATGACTCTCTGTTGCATGATGACCTCGTGTGATCATGCCATATATGACGATGAGGGAGACTGCTCCGTAACATACCGCGTCGGTTTCCGTTACGACCGTAACATGAAATGGGCGGATGCTTTCGCCCACGAGGTGAAATCGGTACACCTGTACGCTTTCGACAAGTCGGGCACTCTCGTGTGGCAGCAGTCGGAGCGGGGCGAGGCTCTCAAAGCCGACGGTTATTCCATGACACTCGACCTGCCTGCCGGTGATTACTGCCTGATAGCATGGTGCGGTCTGGAGAATGATGGCGAACGTGCCGAGTCGTTCACCGTTCCCGAAGCCCGTGTCGGTGTGACACGCATCGAGGAGTTGCAGTGCAAGCTGAACCGTCAGTACGATGCCACCGGAGCAGCATATAGTAAAGAAGAACTGTATCCGCTTTATCACGGTATGCGCAATGTGACCTTACCGGCTGATGACGATGGCAACGATTACTTTTACACGATGGATCTGACAAAGGATACCAATCATGTGCGTGTCATCTTGCAACATCTTTCAGGAGATCCGGTAGACGCAAAAAAGTTCACCTTCCGCATTGAGGAAAAAAACGGGTGGATGAACTACGACAACAACCTGCTGCCCGATGAAATGATTACCTATAAGGCATACAATGTGAAATCTGATACCGCCAGTATGGGTATCGACGACTATCCCGAACCGGGCAAAGCGAAGAACGTCAGTTCTTCACGCGTCATCACGGAGGTGAGCGTTGCCATTGCCGACCTTACGATAGCCCGTCTCATGGAAGACCGTGAGGCCGTTCTTACCATAGTGGCCAACGATGACGGTCACACTGTGGCGCAGATTCCACTTACGGAGTATGCCCTGTTGCTCAAAGACGGTTACGGTGAGGAAATCGGCGACCAGGAGTATCTCGACCGGCAGGATGAATACGCTTTGACTTTTTTCCTTGATGAAGACCGATCTTGGATAGGTACTTCCATCATCATCAACTCATGGAAACTGGTGATTAATAAAGTAGATTTTGGTAGTGACAGGTAACCTTATTAATGTATTTCCGTTCATGCAAAAGGCTTTGAAAATATGGATACTGATAATGCCGGTGGTGATGCTGCTGTTTACCGCTTGCATTAACGACGACTTTCCGGAGGACGACGCCACAGACACTACTGTGAATGGCGAGGAGCCGACCGGGGACCTGTTTATCCGTTTCAGCCTGCGTCTTGGTGACGGCATGATCTCGCGAGCCGAGGGGGGGATATCCGAAACTGTCGGCTCCGACAATGAGAAGGTCATAAATACGGTCGATATCCTTGTGTTTGATGCCGCCGACAATACGCTGTTTGATATGGTGTGTCTCGATGCCGCGCAGGTGAATGACGCTAAATCCGGAAAGGAAGTTACTGTGCCTATCATGGGAGGAAAGGGAAAGACCCTGCATATCTACGCAGCTGTGAATATGCCGCCTCAGATGCGCAGTAAGTTTATCTATGGCTGTGGCACCGATGTGTCGTATCGATCAGCCGGTGTCGACTTCTGGAACGTAATGGACGAGTTTGTTCCCGGCAGCAACGGCAATCAGGAGAAGCTCGGCAGCTCCGGTATCCCTATGACAGGGCAGTTTAAGGTAGACGGTGACAATTTTGATATAACAGTCACCGGAGGGGGACATAGCACGAAGGAGAATGCTTTGGACGTTTCGGCAGACCTCAGTCGCATAGTGGCAAAAGTGCACGTGTTGGCAAAATCGATTAAAGCCGGTACTCCGGAGGTTGATTATGTCATTGCAGCTGAAAAGTCTGCTGCCCAATCAGCCGGCGATGCTACTCAAGAAACTTTCAATTTTGAAGATTGGCTCGGTTGGATGCGTCTGTCGGATGTACGTTATATAATTAACGGCACAAACAAGTCGACCTATCTTTTGCCGCAGAAGAACGCAGAAGGTAAGATGAAAGACTTGAACATGAATCTGGCAGCCTACCGCTCCGGTTATTCGTTTGATGAATCATTGTGGGGCAAAGACTTTAATTACTATCACGGTATTTCTTTGCATAGTGCCAATATCTCGAATAATGCATATTTCGGGCGGGCAGGGAAATTTGATGAGGATAGCTTGAGCAATACAGGCACAGGTACAGGTGCCGCAAACCGTTATACTAAAGGCTTGTACTGTCTGGAAAACTATTTCGACATTCCGACAAACCTGGAGTTTTATAGCAGACGGAAAAATACCATACCGATGGTTACGCATCTTTCCATAGCCACCAAGCTCGTACCCAGGGACTTGGTCGTTCTTCAGGATTTTCCTGAGAAGTTGGATCTTTTCTTTGAAAAAGCCAAAGAAAGGAAGAAAGGTGGTTCATTCTACGAAGAGTACGGCATAACAGAAGAGGAACTTATCGCAGCGGGTATCAACCTTGATGAGGATGCGAAGCGATGGGAGGGAACGGAGGATGTGGAGGGAATGAAGCAATTTTACTTCGTTGACACACCAGGACGGAGTAAGGCTGCGCAACCCAAACGCAAGGAATTTTATATCTTCTCGTCCAGAAATATTGAAGAGGCCAATTGTTTTATCAACTGGTCGTTGATAGCCAGAGGGTTGTGGAGTAGTGACGATAAGGTATTCACGGAGAGCAAGTATCCGAAAAACACCTATTATGTCTATGATACGCAGTACGACGAAGTGTCAAGTGTGGCGGGTGAGGATGATTGGGGGCGGAAGTATGTATATCTGGTGGCCGGTGCAGTGGCGAATGCAACTGACGATAATATCGGCATAAAGCTGCACTCCGTGCCTCATGTGGGCGGATGGGGCTACTATTATACGTATATAGATAACGATAAAATGGGGGTAAACGATGTACCCTTTACGTCATCGCAGGTGACGAGAAATACATATTATATCATTACCGTAGATAATTTCGGCACGCCGGGCGGTACGATAACCGACCCTGAATATATCAAGGTGAACACCGAACGTGTGGGCTGGGACTATTTCGGTAGGGGGGATATTATCTTGCATTAATTATCAGGAAATATGAAAGTGTTATATCATACTATATGGCTGATTGCAATGACTTTCATTGCAGGAGTGTCGCTCTCGTCGTGTGTTTACGATGGCGAAGATGATTCGGGTGAGAGCGATAACATCCGTATCAATACGATGGTGATAAACGGTTCGCCGCGCATTGCACCGTTAGCCGATACAGACAATGACAAATTTGTGGTGCTGTTTTGGAGGGAAGATGAGTTGGCGAGTCTTAAAAGCACTACCAGCGATTTCCCCGTACCCTACCTCTCCAGAGAAGCGCCCCAGTCGGTAGAGTTTTATAACCAGACTGTATATGACACCGGCTATCCATACCCTTACCCCGAAACGGCCCTGTTGTATGCCACCGGATATGCACCTACATCTGCCCTGACTCCGGAGGGTAATTTCCGGACGCTTAAGGTAAATGAAGGTGATCCGAATAAGGGGCGTCACGACTTCCTCGGCTGCGACTTGTGGCCTGAGGCATACAGAGGCTCGCAGAGCGACCCCTTTGCCAAGGATAAGAACAAGCTCTACTTCCGTCACCTTGCGGCAAAGCTCAAGTTTTATGCTGACCGCGACAGGGAGTCGATGGAAAACAAGCAGTTTGTGCGCAATGTGCGTATCACTAACCTATATATGCGCACCGATGATGGTAACGATGAGGCAGGATGGCATCCTATGCACACGCCCTCGGAGTTCCAGTGGGACGTAATGAAAGAGGGCGACTTCACTTCTTCGTATAAGAAGACGATAGATGAAGTGAAAGCGACTCCGGGAAACGAGGGAGTATCCACTATGCCTCAATACGGCTATCGTGTATGCGCCAGCGAAGCCTTTTCCGGCAATGATGGTGGTGCCTTTGTGTTGCATAGAAATGCTGCCGACCGTGTGCCGATCAGCGGTATGTATATAGACTCATGCTATGTATGCAATCCGATAGAGACCGGAGCAGTGAGTGGTGATCAGCTCAAGCCCATACGTCTCAAGATGAACATCAGTGCGGAGCTTTCGTTCCGTTTCGACTTTCCGTTGAACGACGGTAGTGGCGGTTCCCTCACTGATGATTTGACTTTTACCCGTACATGGACGAATGTTCAGCTTAGCGCCATATATCCTGTGGGCACGGACGGTAAGGTCAATCAGGAGGAAGCAGGAAAAGTAAAAGTATTCGAGGCGGGTAAGGAGTACCGCATCTACATACATTTCTATCGCACGGGGGTTAACCTTACGGCCTTGGAGATGCCTTGGAATCAAGGTGGCGTGCATTACATCACCATTTCCGGTGATGGCATCATACAACCTGCCGATGAAAAAGAAAAGAATAAATAGAAACGATATGAACAGGAATTACCATATACTATCCGGTGCACTCCTTCTCTTTGTGTCAGGAGTTTGCTTCCAATCCTGTCAGCAGGATGATTTTGTGGATTCCCAACCGGATATAGAGACTCTGATTGCAGAAGGCAGATACTTTACCGCACGCAGCGAGGATGCTTCCGAAGTGGCGAGTGATACGGAGGAGCCTAAACTGTTTGAAGTCGGCACGCCATACCGTCTGTTTGCGTTTACGAAAGCTTATCAGGCAGCCGATGCGTATAATGAAACCCCTGCCGGACATCCGCGCTTTAACAAGGTGGCGTGGGAAGGCGAGACAACCAACGGTCTGCGCTTCATCAATATAGACAGCGAGCCTGATAAATGGTTCGGCTTCTCGGCTCTTGATAACGAAGACAAAACCGGTACTGACGGTCTTGTGTCGCTCGATTTCTATGGTTTCACCTATGGCAAGAATGCTGACCATACGGAAGATTATATTCCTGTCGATGGGTGGACAGACAGTTCAACCCAACTTAAAGATCTGAAGCATACTTCCAATGTCGAGAATGGCGAACTGGAGGACTTGAAGCGTGGTGTGCTTCTCAATCAGAATATCCAGACTGCGGGTAAGAGTAAATCCGAAAAAGACAACGTTTGGACTAACAATGCCTACACCCAAAGCGTCATGCCATTCAAGCACTGCTTCTCGAAACTCCGTTTCCAGGTCTCACAGCAAAGTGATGAAGACAACAAGGATGATGCCGGCAACCCGATTCTGAGCTTCCCAAATCTTTATGTCGACAAGATTGAGGTTATAAACACATACAGTTCCGGTGATGTTTATCTTCAGAACGGCAAAATAAAACTGACCGGCAACCAATATAACCGTGATTTGTCATTCAAGACCGGCTACGATGGCAAGGTGACAGAAAAAAACACCGATGTCGGTAATATGATTATCTTTCCTTCAGACGGTGGCGCTTTGACGGAGGATATGAATATGCCTGACGGTTATGACGTCGGCTTGCGAATAACCGTCAGAAGCACAGAAGAGGAGCATATTAAAAACATGGTCAGAAATACCAATACCGATGGCAACGAATCATCAGTCACATCGGAAATTGTTGACGGGACTACATGGTATAAAGGAACTATAGTCAAAAAGCAGATCGTAAACTATGATGAGAGCACTACGGATAAGAAAGTGTACCTGCATTTCAAGCAGAACACCTCGTATATACTCATCATTGCCTTCAAGAAGGATGCAGTGCGCATCATCACCGTGATTCCGCAGGTCGAGAAATTGCTTCCCGGTGAGGGGACGCCGACAGACCCTTGGCAGGACCAGGCGATGGGGCAGCCGCAGATGTTCGACAACATCGTGTGGAGCGACCGTAATCTCGGTGCCGACCACTATGACGCTACCGGATCGGATTATGAAAAGTGCGTAGGCTATTTTTATCAGGCAGGGCGCAACATCCCTTACTATCCGTTTCTATTCGAAGAGTATAATAATAAAAAAAAGATACCTGACCCGAAAGAGAAAATCGATCAGGACCTTGCCAATAGAAGTTCGTCATACGGGATTTCCAAATACCGGTTTTTCCCGATGGTGGATAGCCTGATTCTAAGGAGGAAGAAGATAATTGGTATTGGGTTATGAGTCCTAATGAAAATCCGCAGATGGATATTCCCGAGGTCAAGCCAACGGATGCGTATTTCGATTTTTCAAAGGGTAGTCAAACGACTGCAGGATTGTCCCCAAATCAGGATATGCATTGGTGCAAGGGATCAGGCAATCAACCTGTTCCCGGTGGGTGGAAAATTCCGTCAAGCCGGGAATTTCTAACCGTATTCCCGTCCACTCCTCATGCCGGCAATATAACGTTCCGTAAAGGATCGGGAAACAATGATCCGATGGGTTGGAGGGGTGACGCAATGGATGGCACTGAAGCTCCTAATGTGCTGCGTGTCACTGTGCCCTATTATTACGACGGGATGCAGAATCCTGCCAAAAGTAATGCAAGCGCGAAATATACCGAGGCATGGAACACTCTGAAAAGTAAACAAGATCCCGGTTGTACCTTAGAGGGCTATTCTAATGGCCCCGGTGGGAGTAATCCGAATTATGAACCTGACGGGGATCCCGAGGATGGATATGCGTCAGTCTACATCATAAGCCGGGAGGGTGACGACTTGGTAGTGCCGGATATCCTGAAAAATCCCGATTCGCAAGGGAAAGATTGGGCAATTAAATCATGGGGCACTATTTATGCCATAAAACGTATATATACTTCGGAGGCTTACCGTATGCGTTGGCGTGTGGTAAATTCCACCAAGTCGGCGGTGAATCCCTGCTTCTATGTCGAAATATGCCGCTATCGCTGCAAACCCGATGCCGAACTGACCGTGGATAATTACAAGGGCTATGATTGGAACCATCCGGCAGCCACCATATATTTTCCTATCTGCGGTCTGGGCGATCATACCGGAGAGTATATCAATTTCGGTACGGAATGTCAGTATGCCACTTCCGACACAATTGTGGATGGCAAGACAAGTGCGGTCCAGATAAAAGTCACCGGCAATGACCCCTACAATTCCTATATAGCCGTGGTAAGAGGAGTGATAAACCGTACTTTCGGTATGCAAGTTCGCCCAGTTAGAGTGGGGGGGTAAATAGCAGTAAATGAGGAAGTTATGAATAGTATAAGATTACATATATATCAATTTGTGGTGACAATGCTGTTATTGCCGCTGCTATGTGCCTGCGATGGTCAGGACGTTCCGGACCCCAACGGCGGTACCGTCCCGGAGGGTATGGTGGAGATTCGTCCGGTGTTGCCCGGAATGTTCAGTGCTATTCCGCGAGACCCGGGCGGGGTTAGGTCAGTCGCTTCAAGGGCGTATGACAGCGACGCGATAACAGAAAGTAAATTGGATACAAATAAGCTGGAACGTCTGCCTCACGGTTCTACGGTATGGCTTATCGTCAAGAGTAAAGTGAAGGGACAGGCGACAGCCACCTATGTGAAGAAATCGTATGTGGTGTTTAACCCTTTGGAGGGCGATATGAGTAAATCGTACCTGGTCCCCTGTACCGTTAATGACAACGGCGATATGCTGGACATGGAGGGGAGCCCGCTTTATCTGAAAAAAGGTCAAAAATATATGTTCTACGCCATTTCGCCCGCACGCAAACTTGATGAGGAAAAGTTGGCGCGAGATACGGTTGGGTTTAAGGTTAAGAATGGAGAATATTTCTATGCCAATGACTGCCGGTATGCAAGCACCACTCCGGACACGATAGAAGTGGAAAGCAGTAATCCTGAAGATGTACAGATCATCAAGCTCCGTCCGATGATGAATCAGACGGCGGAACTCAAATTCCAAATCGATAAGGGAGTCGGTGTGCATGACCTTGACATACAGCCGTCCGGTATCCGGATTTCAGGTCTGCAAAATGACACGACTAAGAATGCTGTTTACGGCGGTCCTGATGGGCTTCATTGGCACATGTCGCAATCCGAGGGTGATGATCCGATCGATTTGCAGCACGGCGATAAGGTCGGTATGCTCGACTGCTACGATTATACCATAGACACGGATGAGCGTGTAAATATCGAAGTGCCGGTATTGCCGATGTACAGCACCTCGAAACCTGTCATTGTGATTTTCCGTCTTAAAGTCAACGGTGTGCCGACATCTTACGAGATGATGCTCAACGAGAAAGACTTCAAAGCCGGATATTCATACGGTTATCGTGGTAAGGTGTCTATTGAGGAGGGTGTCACGGTGGTGACTTGGCAGTTCGTTTCGTGGGAATATGACGTGAATTTCCCTTTCTAACATTCAAAAGCTTATGACAATGAAGATGATACATTATAATAGATGGCTTGCATGTATGGCTGTTGCCTTATTGCTTGCTGCATGTACGGCCGATGACGAATATGCCGTGAAGGATGAATCCACAGTTGTTTATCCCGAGATTCACTTGGGTGTTTCCGATATGACGATGACCGCAGTGTCCCGTGCTGCGGATCCGATGAGTCCGGACGAGGAGAAATACATCGAAACGCTCGCTGTGTTTGAGTTTGATAACGAGGGCATGCATATAAAAGGCCCGACAACCTATCATTTCATAGACTTTCTCGCCGGGACCGTTGACGGTTCTTCGGGTGTCGGAGATATCCAGAAAACAGAGTTCGGCGTAGTCGAGACAACGCTAAAGGATATTGCATTTGAAAAATACACGGGCGGTACGATCTGTCTGGTTGCCAATGTCCTCGAAGACTCGGTGTTGGCTTTTTACGAAAAATACCGCGAACCGGAACAAACCTATGGGCGTATGACGCTCGACAAATTCAAGACATGGACGTTGCCCTTCCAATACAAAGAGATTCCGAAAGGGACCTACAATGAAAGTACTGCCGGGCATCTTGAGGATATGTATATGTTCGGGTATTACGAGGGTCCTATCGACAGTGAAAGTGATGAATCGAGCAAACCCGAGAATATCCGTGTGGACCTCGGCCGACTGGCATCCCGCTTGGATATAACCGTTGTGAATGAAACCGGGGGAGATTTGGATAAGCGTTTGGGGTATCATTTTGACAACGTGTGCAAGAGTGCCTACTTCTTCCCGATCAAGATGGGGGTGCCACCTACCTTCGGGGCAGGTCAGACGCGTACAGTGATATGTTCCGGAGACGAGCCGGTAGAGGGTGACACGGAGGAGTATAAGATTGTGCCGAGGACTTTCAAGAACGGAGCTTCCCATACCCGCTACTTCTATGTGGCTGCACACTCCGCTAAAGGTGAAGAGGATGCTACCAAACTGCATCTTTTCTATGACCGTAAGATTGTGGATGATGATACGACAGACGACTCTAAGAGTATCAGAGTTCCGATGTGCAACGTCCATCCTTCGGAGGCTGATAAGGTTACTAACGGTTATTCCTTGAGTCGTAACACCCGCTATCACTTCACCATACGTCTGAGGTCAAAAGCTGCCGCTGCTTCCGAGCAAGCGGTCGCGAGCCGCTCGGTGGAATACGGTGAGCAACTGGGTGACATTATCGTATATCTCCCGTAGATCGTGCCTATCCCTTGCGTTGCCGTGGGCGCGTTCTCTACTTTTTAACCGATTAGTTTCCGATATTTATATGGTCGTTCCGGGAAAGTATGCTATCTTTGTAACAAACAATATTTGGATAGTATAATGGATATGAACGGAAATAATGATAATATGTTGTCAGTATTCCTTAAGCCGGGAGTGTTATAGAACTGTTTTAGTTAAAAAAGAGAAACAAACCGTATACTTAACCAGATGTTTCGAAAAATAGACTATCTTTGTTCCAATCGGATACACATTGTCTCGGATAAACTAAAAAAACAGAATGGGAAACTTTATCAATCCGTTTACGGATGTAGGATTTAAAAAGATATTCGGGCAGGAGATAACGAAAGACTTGTTGATCGATTTCTTAAACGGATTGCTTGTGAACGAGAAGTGTATCACCGATATAACCTTTCTGGACAAGGAATTGCTTCCGGAATACATGGGAGACAGAGGGGTTATCTATGACATTTATTGTACGACGGAAAACGGTGAACAACTGGTTGTCGAGATGCAGAACAAGCAGCAGACGAACTTTAAGGAGCGTGCCCTTTTTTACCTCTCCCATACCATTGCCCGTCAGGGAGAGCGGGGTATTTTCTGGAAGTTTGACTTGAAAGCGGTGTACGGCGTGTTTTTCTTGAACTTCAGTCTGCCCAACGGTTCCCACAAACTGCGTACGGATGTGGTATTGACCGACCGGGACACGCATGAGACATTCTCAGACAAGTTGCGCTTTATCTTTATCGAACTCCCGTCTTTCAACAAGGAGGAGTCGGAATGTGATACGGATTTTGAACGTTGGATTTATGTATTGAAGAACATGGAAACATTGAAAAGAATGCCTTTCAAGGCACGGAAATCAGTCTTCGAGAAGTTGGAAAAGATTGTCGATATCGCTTCCCTGAGCAAAGAAGAACGCATGAAATACGATGAGAGCATCAAAGTGTTTCGTGACCAGCTGGTTACCATTTCGTTTGCGAAAGAGGAAGGCATGAAGAAGGGGATAGAGATAGGGATGAAGAAAGGCATAGAGAAAGGCATGAAGAAAGGTGTAGAAAAAGGCATAGAAAAAGGCATGAAGAAAAAGAGCCAGGAAATAGCTCGTAATCTGAAGGAACTAGGTGTCCCCGCTGCCACTATCTCGCAAGCTTCCGGACTTTCCTTAGATGAAATTGAAAGAATCTGATAATAAGAAACACTCTATTACTTTCATCTCTTTAGATTGATTACTGACAACCGAATCGTAACTTACTATTTTCTGATTTTATATAGAACGTTAAATTAAAGAATATTTTATCTGCCGGATGATTGTCCTTAACGATACTACTCTTGATAAGAGATGCATTACACCCTGCAAAATTACAAATAAAATTTATATATCAATAAAATATTTAATAATAATTGATGGGGTTATACAGCTCTCTCACACGTAAAAATGAAAATCCTCTTTCAACCTATCACCGTCATCCTGAAACTCTTTATTCATCGTATTTACAGAGCGGTGATAGGTTGTTGCTAACCTATCACCCATATCTGTCACCTATCACCTGGACAAATGTATATTTATCCTATATGTAAATAGATGTTTCAACATTACGTTGCAGCTTGAAACAAAGTGTTTCGTGCCTTGAAACAAAGTGTTCAGCGCCTTGGAACAAAGTGTTCAGCGCCTTGGAACAAAGTGTTCAGCGCCTTTAAAACAAAGTGTTCAGCGCCTTGAAACAAAGTGTTCAGCGCATTGAAACAAAGTGTTTCATCAGTATGAAACAAAAATTATCCCTTATTAAAAAGACTGTTTTGCCAGACGCTTTTCAAAAATTAGTCGGTGATAGGTGACAGATGAGGTGATAGGTTAGCAACAACCTATCACCATTCTGAAAGTATTATAGATAGGGCGTTTCAGGACGACGGTGATAGGTTGAAAGAGGATTTTCATTTTTATATGTGAGAGAGTCGTATGGGTCAAGAATTCATCACACTGATATATAATCTGTTATCATTAACAATGCATCTCTTATCAAGAGCATGACTCTTAGACGCTGACTTTTTGGTATGCAATATCTTGAAAATCAGTATTTAGCGTGTTGATGAAACTGGCATGATGAACGCATAACGACAGAATTATATATAAAGCATCATGGGGTACTTCCTGCGTAGCTGTCCTGATGAAGGGGAAAGTCACCGTAGGTTTGTGGAACGTGAGGCGCAATTAAAGAACGGGGAAAACGGTGAAGAATAGAAATAGATGGATCATAGTGTTGGTGATTGCCTGCCTGAGCGTGTCGACCGTGTATGCTCAAAAGGCTGATTCGTTATTCAGGCAATTCGAAAGGAGATTCGAGTTGCTCGATTCCATCATTAATCACCCTGAACGGCATTCAGCCAATGCCGGTGCCGCTTTGTCGGATAATAAAATAGTCGCCGACCATTACGACCGGAGGGTCGTGGATTCGGTTATCGATAACAAAGTCGACGCTCGGATCAGCGAGATGAAGAACGTGACCGGTCTGACTGTGAACGGACAGGTATACGGTCGTCTTGACGAAGGGTTCGGACTGGACGAAGAGGATGCACTGTCACGGTACAAAGGCAAGATACAGGCTGAGATCCGCTGGAATTTCCTTAAAAGTTCGATCATCAACCGTAAGGGCAAGGCCAATGAAATACGGTTGCAGGGCGACATTCAGCGTCTCGAATATAAGAGAGAGAACATCGGACGTTGGGTCGCTTTACAGAAAGAACTGTTCCGTAACAGATATGACAGCCTGCTTTGCGGAGTGCTGACCCATCGGATTGAGAACCTGACGCTGTTGAGCACCACCCAGTCTTTCCTGCTGATGCAAGGTGGCATATCCAGTGACGATTTACTGAATATTCTGAACGAGAAAGCCGAGGCGGAACGTCTCATGGCGACCATCATACGCGATTATCCGGCAAGCAGTGACCTTTCGAACCCGAGCGGAATCATCGTAGATATCGATTCCACACGGCTTATTTCGTTTATCTGCGAATACAATACCGGTACAAGCACGGTGGAGCTGCGCCGCCGATTACTGGACCAACAGATCAGCAACACCAGCTACTGGACCACACTGAACCTGTCGCCGTTCATACGATATTCTTATTATATGCGTCCGAAGATCCCGAACTCATCCAATGTGGACGCCGGGGCAAGCTTTATCATTCCTTTGACACTCGAAACCGCCAAAAAACGGAAGGCGATGAAAGCCGAACGTGCCGTGATTGATCTTGAACGCGACAGGCTGATAAGAGAGATCACTGAGAATGTACGGGTGGCATTGCTTGACATAGAGCGTATGAACCGATCCATCGAGGGAGAGGTGAAACGGCTTTCGGAATTGAAAGGCTATCTTTCTGTCAGGCGTGAAGCGTATGACAATCGCATCGGTGAGTACAACTATCTTTTACGCATGAAGGAATACAACACCTACCTGTTATGCTGCGAACGTCTCCTGTCGTTCAGTTACCAACGAGACTGCATGCTGGCATCCCTCCAGGTGTATTTGCCCGATGTGTCCATACTCGATTTCTGTGTGGAGACGCAATTAAAGGCGGATCGTGTTAAACCTCTTCAATGACATTGAGCTATGAGAGATTTCAGCTTTTATAAACCCGAGGATAATGACTCCAGCGAGATTGAGAGCATCATCAGGCAGCGCAGACGCAAGATTGCGCGGCAGCAACTGATCTATACCATCATCCTGCTGATTATCGTTTCGTTGATTTGCGTATGGTTGTATCGCAAGACGGTGTATGCCGAGTTTGATGGTTATGTGGCACTTGATATCACGGAATTCCGTAGCGATGAGGATATCTATTTTCTCCGTGCCAACGTGCGTGTGGGCGATCTGGTGCTTCCCGGAGACACCCTGTTCTCGTATACCATCGCGGCAAATTTCTTCGACCATACACATAACGATTATGAGCCGGCCATCGTGGCTCGTAACAGGGATATAAAGGTGCAGTACGGGCTTGCCCGGCAGGATATAGAAGTGCTGAAGGTCAGGATCGCGGAACTTGAAAAACAACTGGCAACAGAAGACCATAATATACGGTTCGGGCTTAGCGACAATCACAATAAGCTTCGTACGGAACAGGAACTTGCCGAGGCACGTGAACAGTATAAGGCTCTGCGACGCAAACTGGGAGTGTTGTGGAATGCGGTCAGCCAGAGCAACAAATCGCTGTCTAAGCTGAACAACAACGGACACGGGTATGTGAGAATCGTGCACATGTATGATTATGAGCTGTTGCAGAAACTCGGATTGGTCTATTATTCCGTGGCGATGGATTCTGCCCTTGTGACCAAAAAGTATGTACCGGCCAGCTCATTGACGTTGCGGGGGGAGCCTATCATGTCGTTGCAGAGTCTGAATGCCCGTGATAACAACCTTATTGTGGTGGCCTATGTGCTGCCTGACGATATGAAGTATGTCAATTACCACAGCAAGGCGGAAATCATAGTGAACGATGAGATCTCATATACCGGAACGGTCATGATGCTGGGTGCCCGTACCGAAGAAATACCCGGTGAACTACGCAATACATTGTCGCGTGACCACACGGCAGCCATTGTGATATTTGATATCGATCCCAATCAGGACATCCCTTATTGGTCGTTGTCAGACGGTGTGCCGGTACGCATCCGAATCAATAAGTTCAAAGACCGGGAACCCATAGTGGGCGATTACATCATTTATAACACGACCACAGGTGTGTATCCCGAGACATTGATGCACGCGCAGCATAAATGTAGCAAAGACGGAGACCATGTCGTGTTGGTGCATCATCATGACAGTGTCCACACTGATAAGGACAGTGTCCGCACGGTCGCGCCGGACTCAACGGTTGTCAAAAATAAGACACCTGTGACACATCCGTCTGATTTCGTGGCATCAGGAAATGCCACCGGCCCCTACCATATAATTGTGGCAAGCGGACAGGATAAAAGCGGAGCTGAAAGGCAGGTAAAGATGTTGCGGCTAAGGGGATATAAATATGCAAAGGTGTTCTCTGCCGATGGATATCACCGGGTATCCCTCTGCTCGTATGCGACAAAAGCCGAGGCGGAGAATGCACAGAAACAATTGATCAAACAAAAAGAGTTCGGCAATGCCTGGATTCTTTGCAAAAGGATAAGATAGAATATGGTACCGTATAGTATAGATACTAACAAATTGGGAAGGAGAATCCTGACCATCAAGGGATATGTCGACATCGATGCTACCAAAGAGCTGCGTCTCGAGGACTTCGACATGACATTCATTGACACTCCGACTCTCTCGTACAATGTCGTTCGTCTGCTGCTGGCTAGGACATCACCTCTGATATCCAAGAAATGTCGTCTGAAGCCGAGGTTCCTCACGGTTTTCAACCGTAACGACTTCAGCAGTCTGCGCCCCCTGATCGACGGGTTCGCGCAGTCGGCGGTGGATGATGAGGTAACGCTCCGTGCCGAGGATATACTGCGGAACATCAACAATCTGCATCTTAAGCATGACTATGGTGTTGTCAACACTGAGAACGACTTCTTTATCGAGCTGTGCCGGTATTGTCTTAGCCGTGGTGTGCTCAATTTTACGGCATCGACCATGATCACGTTGCAGAAGGGACTCTCCGCCGTATATTCGGCCTATGTGGATATTCATGAGACTGTGGGATGCGGCAACAACCCCGATGACAAGAACCTCCGGAAGATGGTAGCCTGGTTTTTGGATTCGGGATACATAGAGCCGGTGAAGTTCGTTGAAAGGATACACCTGTGCCCTGTTTGTCAGAGTTCGGTGTTGTTGTTTTCCGAATGTTGCAGCAAATGTCAGAGCTCCAATATCAGGGAAGAGGATATGATCCACCATTTCAGATGCGCCAACATATCACCGGAATCGGAATACCAGTATGACGGGGAACTGCGTTGTCCCAAGTGCAAGCATTTCCTGCGGCATATAGGGGTCGACTATGACCGGCCCGCCAAAGTCTATACCTGCAACGAGTGCGGTGCAACACAGATGCACTCGGGTATGAAGGTGGCATGTGCGGTCTGCGGACATACCACACAACCGTACGCATTGACCCCTTATGACATTAAGGAATATACATTTACACAAGCCGGGATACAGTTTTTCTGTGCTCATGATATCTGATATATGATAGACTACGGAGTAGACATAATCGATAACATTGTAGAAGGCTTCAGCCGGAACATTACCTGGCAGGTGATGCTTACCACCTACTGGTTCTTGGTATTCGTGGAGTTTCCAAGATACTACCTGCTTGAAATATGTATCGTGCTATGGCGCAAGTTGACCTATCGAAGTATACGGGAAAAACGGAACGCTGCCCGTAAGCGACTGTATGCCGAGAGGCCGTTTGTCACTATTCTCGCTCCGGGTAAGAATGAAGGGGCGCATATCTATACACTGGTGCAGTCTCTGAGAGAGCAGACCTATACCAACTATGAGATCATTATTGTGGACGACGGCTCCGACGATAACTCTCCGCTGATTTGTGAGGATCTTAAGCGGGCAGGATACATCGACCGCTTTATCCATACGAACGTGAGAGGTGGAAAGGCGAGTGCCGCCAACCTCGGACTTCGTTTTTCATCGGGCAAGTATGTCATACATCTGGATGCCGACACCTCTCTTGATCGTCATGCCATAGAGAACATACTTCTTCCATTTTATTACGGCAAAGACATTAGGGCTGTCGGAGGGGCGGTGAAGGTGCGTAACGCTGACGATACGATATGCAGTTCGCTGCAAGCGCTCGAATACCTCAAAACCATACAGGTAGGACGGATGGTGACAAACACCCTCGGCATCCTTCATATCATATCCGGGGCTTTCGGGGCTTTCGACCGGAAGGCACTTATGCAGGTGGGGGGATGGGACATCGGACCCGGACTGGACGGTGACATCACCCAGAAGTTCCGCAAGATGGGATTTCGTATCTCTTTTGCCGAAAACGCTGTGGCAATGACCAACGCCCCCACCTCGTGGCGCGCACTGTATCGTCAGCGTCAGCGTTGGAGCAAGTCGCTGGTACGTTTCCGCCTACGCAAGCACCGCGACGTGTTCATGCCTTACGGCAACTTCTCGTTCTCGAACCTGATTTCCAACCTCGAAGGAATCATGTACGATTTTGTGTTCAATTTTATATGGGTTGTCTATGTCGTGATTCTGATTCTGGAGCATCCGGATAAGATTGTGGAGATATTTGCCGTGGGGTATATCATCCGCTTCTTCTTCAATCTTATTGCGTTCTCAATCATCATGCTGGTGAGCGAAAGACCTTCGGAAGAGAAACATTTGATTAAATATGTACCACTTTCTACATTCTATACCGGTTATTTCCTGCGTATGGCAAGACTGACCGCCCATCTCAAGGAGATATTCTTCTTCTCATCCTATAAGGATGCGTGGAACCCGCGAAAGACATCGGAAGTGGCACAGGTTGAACGAATTTAGGAAATAAAACAAAGATAAAATGAATAGCGATTTTATTATCGGTGTTATAGGCCTTGGGTATGTGGGATTTCCTTTGGCCTGCCTATTTGCTGATAAGTATAAGGTGATTGGATTTGACATGAGCCGGGAGCGTGTGGACGAACTGAATGCCGGACACGACCATACGGCTGAAGTGACAGCCGAATGTCATGCCAAGGCGTTGGCAAACGGGTTGAAGTGTACGACAGAGTGGGAGGTACTCCGAGCGTGTAATGTATATATCGTGGCGGTACCGACTCCGGTGGATGATCAGCATCACCCCGATCTTACACCGCTTGAAAAGGCAAGCCGCACAGTCGGGGAGGTGATCTCCAAGGGGGATATCGTGATTTATGAGTCTACCGTATATCCCGGTGCTACCGAAGATTTCTGCGCACCTATTATCGAAGAAGTATCGGGTCTCAAGTTTAACTCCGATTTCTTTATGGGTTATTCGCCGGAACGTATCAATCCGGGCGACAAGGACCACCGTGTGGAGAATATACGTAAAATCACGTCAGGCTCCACTCCTGAAATAGCTGAAACCATTGACAGGCTATACAACTCGGTTTTGCTCAACGGTACTTTCCGTGCCAGCTCCATCAAGGTGGCGGAGGCGGCTAAGATCATGGAGAACACACAGCGCGACATCAATATCGCCTTTATGAATGAGATGGCGGTTGTGATGAATGCAATCGGCATAGGTATCTCGGAAGTGATTGAAGCGGCAGGTACCAAATGGAATTTTCTTAAGTTTCAGCCGGGACTGGTCGGAGGTCATTGCATCGGGGTCGATCCCTATTATTTGATCGACAAGGCAAAGCAAGTGGGTATATATCCAAGACTGACAGCTGAGGCAAGACGTATCAATGAGGCGATGGGTGGTTACGTGGCCGAAAGGATTATCAAATGTATGACTCTCAACGGAAAAGCGGAGAATAACGCACGGATTCTGCTCCTCGGATTCACATTCAAGGAAAACTGCCCGGATATAAGAAATACAAAGGTGGTGGAGATATATAAGCGTCTTGCACCATACACGTCATATATTGATGTGCTTGATCCATGGGTTAATCCGGATATGGCACAGAAGGAATATGGTATAAAGACCGTAAGTTCGATTGATGGTCTTAGGTACAGTTCCTATGATGCGGTCGTCCATTGTGTGGCGCATGACTGTTTTAGGGAACTGGATTTTAATTCTTTATGTGCTGAAGATGGAGGGATTGTCTTTGATGCGAAAGGTACTTTACCCCCCCCCTATGATAAATATTTGAATACCAATAAGTTATATGATGAATATAATAACTCAAATTTGTTACAAAAAAATGAGAAAAAACAGAAGTTTAACCACAGCGACGGGATTGGTAATCCCGGCACTGAAAAGTCTGCCTGTAGCAGCCTTGCTGCTTGCGGGCATGACTGCTTGCTCGGATGATAATATGCCGAGCGGCAACGAGAACGAGCAGGATGTGCTGGAACTGCAGTCTTCTGCTCTGAATGTAATGACCGACCCATCTAAGATGCCGGCCACAGTGTATAATTATGGATTTGGCAATTCTGTCAAATCGCGTGCGACTGACTGGGGATTCACCATGCCTGCCTGCCCCGGTGCCGGTGAGTATGAAAACCTGGACGAGTACGAGAATACTTGGTGGCCCGATTACACAAAAAAGAACTTCAAGATTACAAAAGATTGCAATCTTGGATTCAACAATGTGGGGCAGACCATGTATATCGCGTCAGGCGCCAAATGGACTATTTCAGGCACTTATACTAATGGTACCGACCACAACGCCACTATCTACGTGCTGCCGGGCTCTACTCTTGAATTCACCGGTAGCGGCTTTGAATGCCAAGGAGGCGATGCCCACATTACCATCTACAGCTATGGTACTCTGGCTTTCAACAACGGTGAAAACGAATGTCGTCTTGGTGGCAACATAACCATTTACTCACAGTCTGCAGTAGATCAGATTCCTAATCTGAACCTTGCCTGTGAGTTCTCAACGAACGGTGCGTTAAAGGTAAAAAGAGTACATTTCAATAATGCGGCCAATGTATGGATCGGTTGCAAAATCGAGGCTAAAGAAGAAGTGATCTTCGACAACGAAGCCACATTCCATGTAGGCTATATCAAGTCGCCCAAGATTTCTGTTATGGCAAATCCCACAGTGGTGGTTCGTGACGGTGGATATATCGAAACCGATGAACTCGACATCAAGAATGTCCAGACTTCAAAAATCTATGCTGAGGCTGGTGAAGTGGCTCTTATCAAGGCAAATAACATCCGTGTGAACAACGCCGGTGGTGATAACCTGAAGGGCACATTCGGAAATGTCAACATTGTTTGTGAGAACTGGATTTACGGAGAGCAAACGGAGTCTACCAAAGAAGGTCTCGGACTGAATGCCAGCGTAAGTCTCAATGAAGAAGTTAACGTGAATATTACGGAATCCGGTGATGAATGCGCTCCTGTTATTGTAACACCCAAGGATGAAACACCGGATGAAACACCGGAAGTAAAGCCGTCATTGGAAACAATAGCCTCTGTCACCAACGACCACACACATCCTATTTCCGCAACCTGTATCCAGTTTAACGGAAACAAGGCATACGTGTCATGGCACGAGCGTGGTGCCGGTATTCACGGTTGTGTAGAAGTAGTTGAGAATACTGCCGAAGGTCTCAAGCTGCTTGCCTATGCAGAGGATCCCAAAACCGACTACAACCACATCCTGTTTGACGGAAATCGTCTACTCACTGTAGGTCATAACGACAAACATGCTGTTGTCGGAGAAATCGCACTGGCCAACGGTACGTTCACACAGGGTGAATCTCTCAGCTTCGTCAACCTGAAAGGTAACAAGGTACTTCATGCCGACAATCCTGAATTTTATGGCGGTGACGGTAACTGCATCGTCCGCAACGGTGAATATCTTTCAGTTGCTTCTTACGGAGGTCTGCATACTTTGAATTCCGACCTTACCCGTATTATGGAAGCTAGAGAAGGTGCTGTCCCGACTACCGGTTCTGCTAAACACCTTTCTCTTGTAGGCGGAAAACTTCTCGAACTCAACCTCACTGAACGTGTAAAGGGTGCTACATCTTCACCTGCAGAACTTCGCTTATTTGAAGCGAACGATTATACGTGGAGCAATCCTACCGTAATCGCATCCGATCTCACCATCGCTCCGGTTGACGGTAAGAACACCATCGCTCTTGACAACGATGGTTCCATGTATGTATGTCTCGGACAAAACGGTGTGAAGAAATACACCGGTACCTCATGTGTGGCTACTGTTAAGGAAGGCAATGCTCCGGCAAACGGACTTTGCGTTGACGACAAGTATCTGTATGTCGCATTTGGTAAAGGATTGTATATCTATGCAAAGAACGATCTTTCAAAGCCTGTGCTGAAATATACCCATATCGGACGCAACAAGGATGGAAAGACTGTATCTTGTAACTATGTAGCCGTTAACGGCGACCTGATTTATCTGGCATACGGTCTTGACGGATATGATGTAATCCGCATGATTAATCGTTAATCTGCCCGTTTCTTTTATAAACGATGACGGGGTAAGTCTATCACGACTTACCCCGTCTTTTTTACGCGCATCTCTCTATGCGAGTTTATTCTTCGTCAGTCACAAAGTCCTTTCTTAAACAGACGATTTAATTTCATATTGGCGGTTATTTAGTTGCATATTTATTCTATAGCTTTTAAACATTTTAAATATCAGGTTATATTTGTCCGGGATAGGTTTTTCTATCTTAAAATGTTTAATATATATATGGAAATGCTATTTTTACTAAAGAATTTATATCGTGATCCTCTTGCGCTATCCAGATTCAGCCAATTCAGATGTCTTCATATAGGCAAGGGGGAAATTATCCGGAATCTGAATGAAAACCATGAGTTCCAAGTTTGTTTTGTACTAAAAGGAACATTGTGCCTCTTCAGGGATCAAATGGAATCAATGCCTCTGATAGCAGTACAAAATGAATTTTTCTTCATCAGCAGCCTGCATAATTGTAAAGTCAAAGCGATGGATGAGGTACAACTTGTTATTCATGCATGTAACATTGTGGCTCCTTATCTACATAGCAAAACAATAGAATATCTGCAAGATATATCTATCAAGGAAGTAAAACCGGTAGAGGTTCTTCCCATTTATCCGCTACTGCGTTCCTTTCTGGATTTGCTGGTCGATTATATGAAAAAAGGGGCAGAAATTTCCGACTTGCATCGAGCTAAAGAATATGAGCTGTTCTCATTATTTAGGATTTGCTATAGTAAAAATGAAGTTGCTTCCATTTTCCGGCATACTCTTTCGACTGATCTTCAATTTTTCGTATCGGTTATGACACATTACAAAACATGCAGAACTGCCAAAAAACTAGCTGCTTTATGCGGATATAATGATCCTGTTTTTACACAACTATTCAAGAAAAATTTCCATGGAGACACCCCATACCAATGGCTACAAAAGCAAACGTCTTATGACATTGAATTCAAGTTAAAAGAAAGCACTTTGCCCATCAAACAAATAATGTTGGATTATCATTTCAAAACATTTTCCCATTTTACGACCTACTGTAAAAGGAATATAGGAGCTACTCCTAACGAAATACGTAAAAAAGGAAAAGAAGCAAGAGGTACACCTCTTGTAAAGTCTCATCCGGTATCTATTATTTAAAGCCATCCAAAACAAATAGTAAGAAAGGAAACCGTTTTTATGCAGATATGAAAGGATGTCTTGATTATATATAATATATATTTTGAATATGCAACCTCTTTTTACCACCAAATATAGAACTTTGTACCTGCATAAAATTGCATGAACAATCCCAGCCATTCAGTATCCATAAAAACAAATCCGGATTTATTAAATATGCAACAGTGAAAAGTAAATGTTTTTTTAACTATTTTAGTCATGTATACAATGAAGAAATGTAAAACCTATGTATTGTCAGTACTACTTTGCACATTCTTTTTCTCGTGTAGTAGTATTGATTTTGAACTGCCCCAAGGCCCTCAGGGAGTTCATGGAAAATCCGCTTATGAAATATGGAAAGAAGAGGTTGAAGCCGGTCGTATCAACTGGCCCTCCCACCAAGTTGATTTAGTAGACTTTTTAGTTTACATTAAAGGAGAAAAAGGAGACAAAGGAAAAGACGGAATGTCTGCATACGATCAATGGAAAGCTTTGATCGCCCAAGGTAATGTCACCAACCCTCATGATTCTTCGCTTATTTGGCCCTCCTCAAGAAATACTGAAGCTGATTTTTGGGATTTCCTTAGCGGAAGAGACGGACAGTCGCCTCATATTGGCGAAAATGGGAATTGGTATATCGGCAATAAAGATACAGAAATCAAAGCTATAGGCAAAGATGGGAAGGATGGAATGAATGGAAAAGACGGACTTTCAGCCTATGAATTATGGAAACAATCTGTTGCCGGCGGAAATATAAATTGGCCTAAATACAAAACAGCAATGGAACACTTCTTTTTATATTTTAAAGGAAAAGATGGTGAAAATGGCATTACTCCACATGTTGGTGAAAATGGTAATTGGTACATTGGCAATCATGATACACATATTTCCGCTCGAGGTCAAAAAGGAGAAAAAGGGACTAAAGGAGCATCTGCCTATGAATTATGGGTGAATGATGTCAAAAATGATAAAATCAAGGACAAAAATAATTCAGCATGGCCCAAAGATAAAATTGCAATGACGGATTTCTACACTTTCCTCAGCGGAACAAATGGTGACAATGGAAAATCCGCCTATGAACTATGGAAAGAGATGGTAGTAACGGGCCATATAAATGACCCTGAAAATCAAGGGCAAAAATGGCCTTCTGACAGGATATCGGAATCTGACTTCTTCGATTATTTAGCCGGAAAAGACGGAATAAACGGAATCAATGGTTTGTCAGCTTATGAACTGTGGAAAAATGACTTAGCCAAACGCTGTGGTACAATAAACGCACTTATCGATTACAGGAATGGTGGAACATGGGACTGCGAAAAAAATACATTGAATGATTTTTATGATTATCTACGCGGGAAAGATGGCAAAGACGGGGAAGATGGTAAAGACGGCAGACCCGGAGAACCTGGCAAACCGGGAGCGGAAGTTACCATCATTAAAGGTATACCTAATGTGATCGCACAATATTCCCAATCAGAATATGGTGAATATGTACGCACTACTGATGGTGGTGTACTCTATAAAGTCTACGATGAATCCGGACTAATCGCACCGAATGCTTATGTAAAAGGCATGCCGGGTATCAATGCGGATAAAATTTATATGGCTGATGAAAACGGAGAGTTTATTGTACCTAAAGAAGACTTGCCCGAAATACAAGACATCAACTTACGCTGGGGAACGGTAAAAGAGGTAACCATAGCCGGAAAAGCATCACAAGAATCCGCTAAAAACACGTACGTCCCCAATAGGGTACACATGAGAATGATCCTCCGCGATAATTCAAATCCATTATACGAATACCAGTGTCTATATTTCTATATACAACGAAAAGTAAATCCGGAAGACCCATGGCAGAATATCCCTTCTTATTTACCTAATAGTGGTTCAAGAAATTTAGATGCGTATAGAGTCTCAGACAAAAATAATCCCGGCAGTATTTTGTCAGATCAAAAACTGGTTTCAAGTCATAGTAATAGTTCTAGTAACGGAGTACATTATTACTATATTTATACCTATCGGTTGATGAAAGAAAATTTCGGAAAATTCAAAAACAATCAATTCGAATATTGGAATGGAAGTGACGTTTATTACACTGTAAAAGCCAGAGAATCTTATTATGGAGAAACTTACCAATGGAATGGTGTTTGTTTATTAGCTCCTTATCAAATGGGACCTACATTAAAAACATTAAAATTGAAAACAATGTCAAATGGAGAAGCACTCAGTTTCTCATCTGCCGAAGGTGAATTGGATTTTTCAAAAATAGACTTTACCAGAATTTACAAATTATCGACCACACGTGCCATTAAAGGGAATGGAATGGATTATGTAGAACCGGTAGCTTATACCGAAGAAGAAGCCCGTAAACTTAAAATGGCATATATTACATTCAGATATACCTCAACAGCTGGTTTGCAGGAAGCATCAAGTTCCAATAACAAATCTGCTGCGGAAGCTCCGACTTTCAAAGTATTCGCACCGTTTTTAAATTCATCCGTATATATTGACAATAGCAGTAGTGTATATTTCTATAGATATTATCAAGGCTATCTTCGAAAAGGAAAGGATGAAAAAACATTTGTTATTGAAAACTATAATAGTTCTTATGAATTGCCCGAAGTACAAGTTATCTATGAAGAATAAAAATATGAAAAATATATATATGCATAAAATCTATTTCATGCTATGCTTTATCTCAGTGCTATGTTGGGGCTTACCCGTAAATGCACAAGAAAACGCAAAGGATGGCATAGCCGATGATATGAATAAAAAAACGTGGGAAATAGGTATAGGCGCAACCGGACTTCAATTGACACGTTTTAATGTTATTAATTTCCAGACTAATCATAAAGGTGGTTATAGCGTAGGTACCAACAAGAAAGATTTTATCTTCGGAGGAAATCTGTATTTTGCCCGTGAACTTAACTCTCATCTTTATCTGGATTTACAGGGTACATTAGATTACAGTTCCGACCCGGTCCGTAGCGGCAAGGAATCAAGATGGTTAGGTATGGCGGGAGTGGGTCTCCAGTGGCGCATAGGCAACTACTTCCACTCCAATTATATTGATCCTTTCTTTCGAATAGGAGCCAACTATATGTACAAGAATTTTGAAGTCGATTATCGTAAAATGGAAGAATTCAATAGTGAACAGATGGGATGGAATCTATCCAATGATTACACTAAAGAAGGGAAAGACAAACGAAATCTTATTCCTATTTCATTGGGCACAGGTGTAAATATGTGGCTTAATGACAACATAGGCATAGGACTTCAAGGAGATTACCTCATCATGCCATACAAACATATAGCTAATTCATGGCAGGGAAGCGTACGATTGATGTGGCGCATTGGCGGCAAATCCTTAAAAAACAAGCCCTCAATTCAATATGTGGAAAAGATCATAGAGAAAGTAATAGAGAAACCTATAATTAAGGAAAAAATTGTAGAAATTCCAATTACTCAGTCTAATGTTAATGTCTTATGTGATTTATTCAACAATATTTATTTTGAGTTTGACAAAGCTGAGATAACTCCCCAAGCTGCTATTGTCATTGATGAAATTGCTCAACTCATGCTGGTAGATACCAACAAAAGATATCTCATCACGGGATGTACCGATGCAAAGGGATCGTTACAATACAATATAGATTTATCCCAAAGACGTGCAGACGCTGTAGTCAATGCACTTATAAAGAGAGGGGTTTCCGGTAAAATGTTAAAAGCAAAAGGGGTAGGCTCAAAAATATCTTATGCTTCTCGGGATGCTTCCAATGAAATACGAGAAGGAGATCGTAAAATTATAGTTCAAATCATTACAAATATGGACTATTGGAATTATATATACCATAAATAATTTTGCAAAAAGAGAGAGTGGACTGCAATAAATCCACTCTCTTTTATTAGGTATAAGAATCTATTTACTTAATTCTCTTATATCCATACACAGCCAAATCACCAAGCTCTTCTTCAATGCGGAGCAACTGATTGTATTTGGCCATACGGTCGGAGCGGCTTAAAGAACCTGTCTTGATCTGTCCGCTGTTAGTGGCTACTGCGATATCGGCGATAGTAGCATCTTCTGTCTCACCCGAACGGTGGGAAGTAACGGTGGTGTATCCATGGCGGTGAGCCATTTCGATAGCATTCAGCGTTTCTGTCAGCGAACCGATTTGGTTTACTTTAATCAGGATGGAGTTGGCGCAACCTGTTTCGATACCTTTTGCGAGGAAATCAACGTTGGTTACGAACAAGTCGTCACCTACCAGCTGGCAGCGGTTACCGATACGTTCAGTAAGTTTTTTCCAGCCTTCCCAGTCGTTTTCGCTCATACCGTCTTCGATAGAGTCGATAGGATATTGGTTGATTAGCTCTTCCAGATAGTCAACCTGTTCTGCGGAGGTGCGTTTCTTGCCTTTTGCGCCTTCAAATTTAGTGTAATCGTAAATGCCGTCGTGATAGAATTCGGAAGAAGCACAGTCCATACCGATCATTACGTCTTTGCCCGGTTCGTATCCTGCTGCTTTGATAGCGGCGAGAATAGAGTTTAGGGCATCTTCCGTGCCTTCGAGGTTAGGAGCGAAACCACCTTCATCACCTACGGCAGTGCTAAGACCACGGTCTTTCAATACTTTCTTCAACGCATGGAACACTTCAGCCCCCATACGTAAACCCTCTTTGAAAGAAGGAGCACCTACCGGACGAATCATAAATTCCTGAAATGCGATCGGAGCGTCGCTATGTGAACCGCCATTGATGATGTTCATCATCGGTACAGGCATTACATAGGTGTTGGTTCCACCGATATAGCGATACAAAGGAAGGTCTAAATAATTGGCGGCAGCTTTGGCTACGGCAAGAGAGACACCGAGGATAGCGTTAGCGCCTAAGTTGGATTTGGTGGGGGTGCCATCCAGTGCCAACATGGCGTGGTCGATTCCTCTCTGATTGAGTGAAGACATTCCAACTAGCTTTGGAGCAATGATTTTATTTACATTGTCAACTGCTTTTTGTACTCCTTTTCCACCATAGCGTTGTTTGTCACCATCGCGAAGCTCCAACGCTTCGTGTTCACCCGTGGAAGCACCCGACGGCACAGAGGCACGTCCTATAATGCCTGATTCCAATACTACATCAACTTCTACTGTGGGGTTACCTCTTGAGTCGAGAATTTCTCGAGCTACAATTTTTTCAATTTTCATCGTTTCTATTGTTTTTGAATAAGACTTTTGCAAAAGTACGGACTTGACGGGGAGTGAGAAATCACTATAAATAGGTATTCTTTTCGTTCCTATTCCCTATATGTCATTAATCCGTTCTTATTACTATAACATGGAAACGATGCTTTTTGTTCGAGTGTTAATCTTTGCAAATAAAGTTGATGGCTTTTCGAACTTTGCTATATTTGCAACACATATTCGTAGTTTAAATAAGAATATGACAAAACAAACAATTGGGATATGATTAACATTTAAATATAAACTCGTATGAAATCTTTAAGAATCTCCCGCTTTCTACTCATTTCCATGGCGGCATTTTGTGTATGGGCATTCCATTCTTGCCAAGTTGCAGAATTAATAATCAGTGGAACCACTTACTATGAAACAGAAATTACTACGAAAGACAATCAACAGATTACCGGACAAATAGGCGGCCAACGTTCTTCTAATCTGCCTTCCGGAGCCAAGACCATCAGTATCAAGACAAAAGAAGGGCGGAAAAAAGTCAAGAGTGAGGAAATCAAATACATGACGCTGACACGTAAAAATCATCCGGAGAAACAGCAGACATTGGTCTATGAAGAATTCAAGAAGCCCTATACAAAGAAGGGCGAACAGAAATTTCGCACATTCAAGACTTGGCAGATATTGAACAGTGTAGGCGATCATCTTCTCATAACTGCGTACGGACATACTTACAGCCTCGCCAAGGATGGAGCTTTAATTATTACTTACAGCGCAGACGAGGGGATACAATATTGTATTCAGCGTCAGAGCGATGATTGTCCGATACTTATCGGAAGAAGTGTTTCCAGTCGGTCGTATATGCGCAAACAGTGGCAGAAATACCTTGCTGATGATCCCGTATTGTGTGAGAAGATAGCGAAGAAGGAGATCGATGCATTTGATTTTACCGCTATCGCCGAGCAATATAATCCTGCAGGTAAATGACTTTCTTTTCGAATCGCAGAAAGAATAGGTGGCAATTCCATTTCGGGTGTTTCTTCTTGATTGTAGCAACACTCTTCTCGCCACGCTTATGCCATCATGTATCGGCTCAAGAAAGTAATCTCAAAGACGGGGCGGTACTTTACAGTATGGGATTGGGCTATGAATGGATGTCGGACGCCTATTCTTCGAAGGGATTTGCGCTTGATGTACGTACCCGTTTCTATATGTCGGGGCGGCTTTTTTGTGAACTCATGGGACATTGGGGTACGCATGATGGGAGTAGGAGTGTACTGCAAAAAGGAAGTCCGTTCGACATTAGTGATGAGCGAAACACGCTGTTGGGAGCTGTTGGTCCCGGTTACGAGATATTTCAGAGCGAGAATCAGACATTTGATATCTATATCAAAGGGCTTGTAGGCTATGGTATCAGGTCTTCTCGTTTTGATGATTACCAAATAACCGGTGATGAAGACGGGCAGGTCACGCTTGGACGCAATGAAAGGAAAAAAGGGATAGCTGCTGTTGCCGGATTAGGAATGGACACGCGTTTCAAACGGTGGACACTTACTCCTTCTGTCGAAGTGTTTTATATCGGGAATGAATGGAATGTGGCTACTATGATATCTTTTGGCTTTTTTCTTTGAAGTACATTTGTCAGCCATTGCGATGTGCGGGCACTCCTGAACGGATTCTTAAGCTTCGATGATAACGTCTGGCAGCGGAAGTAACCCCATCGTTTGAAGAGAGTTAATGACAGCCCTTTTCAGGTCGCTAATATTAGGCGTTATTCCGTTGATTCGGGAAGTGCGCAAGTTTATTGTTTACCATTTCAGAATAATTTTGTGAGTGCATGCCCAAGGTATAACATCACAAATCCCAAAAACAAGCTAAGAGTAACATAAAGCGAGAGATAGAAGAAATGATCATTTTTAAATAGTTGAATGTTATCATTCATGAACGTTGAAAAGGTGGTGAATCCTCCGCAGAATCCTACGGTAAGAAATATTCTTAGATTGGAGTTCAGCAGATTCCCTCGTTCGAAGAGTCCATAAAACAGACCGATGGCAAAACAACCGAGTACGTTGACCAAAAAGGTGCCTAAAGGGAAAGAGGTGAACAGACTATTCTGTACATAGCGTGAGATGAGGTAACGTAGTATGCCTCCGGTGAAACTTCCCATACCGATAAATAATAAAGTTTTGAGCATTAGCTGACAATTTAAGGGTTATACATTCAAATTGTAGGGATCATCAGCTCCAAAGGGCGGTTAAAGGCTAATCCCATAGCCGATGCAAAGATAGAAAAAAGATAAAACTATCTGCAGAAAGCTTTAAAATCTTTTTCAAATTGTTTGAAGCCTCCGGTATAAATCTGATCTATCAAGAAATGGAAATAAGATTTCGGTAAAAAGATTGTTTACGGATTCCCCGATTTTTAATAAATGTTAGTTGTACCCCGCAAAGAAATCTAAAACTTTGCGGGGCTCTTTGTTTATCAGACGGATTCTTTTTTGTACTTTTGCGCATCTTTTTTTAAACATTATCAATAAAGAAAACAACAATGGGAGGTTTTTTCGGAACAGTCTCGAAAACGAGTTGCGTGACTGATTTATTCTATGGCACAGATTATAACTCACATCTGGGTACCAAGCGGGGAGGACTCGCAACATACAGTGAGGAAAAAGGTTTTATCCGCTCCATTCACAATTTGGAAAGTACTTATTTCCGAACCAAGTTTGAAGGAGAACTGGATAAATTCGAAGGAAACGCCGGCATCGGCATCATTAGCGACACAGACGCACAACCTATCATCATCAATTCTCACCTTGGGCGTTTCGCCATTGTCACAGTCGCTAAAATAGTCAATATTCAGGAATTAGAGGAAGCACTTCTCAGTCGAAACATGCACTTCGCCGAACTTAGTTCGAGCAGCACCAACCAGACGGAACTGATCGCATTACTTATTATACAAGGCAAAACTTTTGTGGAAGGTATCGAAAATGTGTTTAAGCACATTAAGGGATCTTGTTCGATGCTGCTTCTGACGGAAGATGGAAGTATCATTGCGGCACGTGACCAGTGGGGACGTACTCCGGTGGTGATTGGAAAGAAAGAGGGTGCTTATGCTGCAACGAGTGAGTCGTCCAGTTTCCCGAATCTGGATTATGAGATCGAGAAATATTTAGGTCCCGGTGAGATTGTACGTATGTATGACGATCATGTCGACCAACTTCGCAGTCCCAACGCGGATATGCAGATTTGCTCGTTTTTGTGGGTGTACTACGGTTTTCCGACTTCTTGTTATGAAGGAAAGAATGTAGAGGAAGTGCGGTTCACCAGCGGATTGAAAATGGGGCGGACGGATGAATCGGAAGTGGATTGCGTCTGCGGTATCCCTGACTCGGGAGTAGGTATGGCTTTAGGGTATGCCGAAGGAAAGGGGGTTCCTTACCATCGTGCGATCTCTAAATATACGCCGACATGGCCTCGTAGTTTCACCCCCAGCAATCAGGAGATGCGTTCGCTTGTTGCCAAGATGAAGTTGATTCCAAATCGTTCCATGTTGCAGAATAAACGTTTGTTGTTTTGTGACGATTCGATTGTGCGGGGAACCCAATTGCGTGATAATGTGAAGATTCTGTATGATTACGGAGCCAAAGAGGTGCATATGCGTATCGCTTGCCCGCCATTGATTTATGCTTGTCCGTTTGTAGGTTTCTCGGCTTCTAAAAGTGCATTGGAGTTGATAACCCGCCGTATTATTAAGGAACTGGAAGGTGACGAGAATAAGAATCTGGAGAAGTATGCCACTACCGGTTCTCCGGAATATGAGAAGATGGTTGGCATTATCGCCGAACGTTTTGGACTCACTTCGTTGAAATTCAATACGTTGGAAACATTGGTAGAGGCCATCGGGTTGCCGAAATGTAAGGTGTGCACGCATTGTTTTGATGGCAGCAGTCATTTTTAAAGTGGGCAAACAGGATATTTAAGTATCCGGATAAAAAGTATGCAATAAAAAAGAGCCGTGAATTGCTTTGTAATTCACGGCTCTTTTTTTACCTTTACGGCATTATAAACTATCAATTTGTAAATTGTAATCAGTAACTTGTAATTAAAACAATATGACTTTAGTAGACAGGTTTTTAAAGTATGTGAGCTTTGATACACAATCTGATGAATCGACAGGGCTTACTCCAAGTACTCCGAAGCAGATGGTTTTTGCTGAATACTTGAAAAAAGAGTTGGAATCTTTGGGATTGGAAGATATTACTTTGGATGAACATGGTTATCTTTTTGCTACACTTCCTGGCAATACAGATAGAGAAGTGCCTACCATCGGGTTTATTGCACACATGGATACAAGCCCTGATATGACGGGTAAAGATGTGACTCCGCGTATTGTGGAAAAGTACGACGGTTCGGATATTGTGCTGTGTGTGGAAGAGGATGTGGTTCTTTCTCCTTCGCAATTTCCGGAATTGCTGAAACATAAAGGGGAAGATCTGATTGTAACCAACGGAAAAACATTGCTGGGTGCTGATGATAAAGCCGGTATTGCAGAAATTGTATCTGCGATGGTGTATCTGAAGGAGCATCCTGAAATTAAACATGGAAAAATCCGTATCGGCTTTAATCCGGATGAAGAAATAGGTGAAGGTGCTCATCATTTTGATGTAGAGAAATTCGGTTGCGAGTGGGGATATACGATGGATGGAGGTGAAGTAGGGGAGTTGGAATTTGAGAATTTCAATGCCGCTGCTGCTAAAATTATTTTTAAAGGACGTAATGTGCATCCGGGATATGCCAAAAATAAGATGGTTAACTCGATTTATCTTGCCAATCAATTTATCACATTGCTTCCTTCGCAGGAAAGACCGGAACATACGGACGGTTACGAAGGATTCTATCATTTGGTCGGTATTCAGGGAGATGTGGAGCAGAGCACCGTTTCTTATATCATCCGTGATCATGACCGGGCGAAATTTGAGAATCGTAAAAAAGAGATGGAACGGCTGGTTGCTCAAATGAATGCTGAACATGGAGCAGGTACTGTCACTCTCGAACTACGCGACCAGTATTATAATATGCGTGAGAAGATAGAACCGGTAATGCATATCATCGATATAGCTTTTGCTGCGATGGAAGCTGTGGGGGTGAAACCGAATGTAAAACCGATTCGCGGAGGTACGGATGGTGCACAACTTTCCTTCAAAGGATTGCCTTGTCCGAATATCTTTGCCGGTGGTCTGAATTTCCACGGTCGCTACGAATTTGTGCCTATTCAGAATATGGAGAAAGCTATGAAGGTGATTGTGAAAATAGCAGAATTGGTAGCCTCCAAATAAAAAGACAGTAAACTACGATAATACTTTAAACTTAATACCTGATAATTAATATTTTAAAATCATGAAAACTACTCCGTTTACAGAGAAACATGTAGCGCTTGGTGCTAAAATGCACGAGTTTGCAGGTTATAATATGCCAATTGAATACTCCGGTATCATTGATGAGCACATGGCTGTTTGTCAAGGTGTCGGTGTATTTGATGTATCGCACATGGGGGAATTCTGGGTGAAAGGTCCGCACGCATTGGATTTTCTGCAGAAAGTAACGTCTAATAATGTGGCGGCACTAATTCCGGGCAAGATACAATATACTTGTTTCCCCAATGAAGAGGGAGGTATCGTAGATGATTTGCTGGTGTATCATTATGGACCGGAAAAGTATATGTTGGTGGTCAATGCCGCCAATATAGAAAAAGACTGGGATTGGTGTGTGGCTCATAATACGGAAGGAGCCGAGTTGGAAAATTCGTCCGACAACATAGCACAGCTCGCTGTACAGGGACCGAAGGCTGTTATGGCTTTGCAAAAGTTGACAGACATCGACCTTGCTTCTATTCCATATTATACATTTAAAGTTGGAACGTTTGCAGGCGAGGAGAATGTAATCATCTCCAATACGGGCTATACCGGTGCGGGAGGTTTCGAACTTTATTTCTATCCGTCTGCGGCTGATAAGATATGGAAGGCGGTTTTTGAGGCTGGCGAAGAGTATGGCATTAAACCTGCCGGTTTGGGTGCCCGTGATACCCTCCGGCTGGAAATGGGATTCTGCCTGTATGGCAATGATCTGGATGATACGACTTCTCCGATAGAAGCCGGATTAGGATGGATTACTAAGTTTGTGGAGGGTAAGGATTTCATCAACCGTCCGATGCTGGAAAAACAGAAAGCGGAAGGTGTCACCCGTAAATTGGTGGGCTTTGAAATGATTGATCGAGGAATTCCACGCCACGGTTATGAGCTGGTAAATCCGGAGGGAGAGAAGATTGGAGTAGTAACCTCGGGCACTATGTCGCCTATCCGTAAAATAGGGATCGGTATGGGGTATGTAAAACCTGAATATAGCAAGGTAGGTACGGAAATCTGTATTGATGTACGTGGTCGGAAATTGAAAGCTGTGGTAGTGAAACCGCCTTTTAGAAAATAAAAAATAAGTTTGTTATTGTGTATAGCCCCGGATCTGTTACGACTCTATCCGGGGCTAACTTATTTTAGGACGGATATGGTAAAACATATCCGTTAATATGTTGTTTATTTCGTAGAAATAATATAATTTTGTCATTAAATACGATGAAATAATGTCTCATTTGCCTGCTCTTATAGCCGACCTCGCACTGATATTAATCTGTGCCGGTGTTATGACTTTGTTGTTTAAGAAGTTGAAACAACCTCTGGTTTTGGGATATGTAGTTGCCGGATTTCTGGCAAGTCCGCATATGCCATATACTCCTTCTGTGATAGATACCGCCAATATTAAGATATGGGCGGATATTGGTGTCATCTTTTTGCTGTTTGCTCTGGGGTTGGAATTTAGTTTTAAGAAGATAGTTAAGGTGGGTGGTTCTGCCGTCATAGCGGCTTGTACCATCATCTTTTGTATGATATTGTTAGGAATAGGAGTCGGCATGGGCTTTGGGTGGCACAGAATGGATAGTCTGTTTCTGGGTGGTATGATTGCGATGTCATCTACTACTATTATTTATAAAGCCTTTGACGATTTAGGGTTAAGGAAAAAACAGTTTACCGGACTTGTGTTGAGTATCCTGATTTTAGAAGATATTTTGGCCATCGTATTAATGGTGATGCTTTCCACCATGGCGGTAAGCCAGCATTTTGAGGGGACCGAAATGTTGGAAAGTATCGGTAAATTATTGTTTTTCCTTATTCTGTGGTTTGTGGTCGGTATTTATCTGATTCCTGAATTTCTGAAACGTTGCCGGAAGCTGATGGGCGAGGAGACTTTGCTTATTGTGTCGTTGGCACTTTGTTTCGGTATGGTAGTGATGGCAGCTCATACGGGATTCTCTGCTGCATTCGGTGCATTTATAATGGGATCTATTCTGGCAGAAACGATTGAGGCGGAATCCATAGACCGGCTGGTGAAACCGGTAAAGGACCTTTTCGGAGCCATCTTTTTCGTATCGGTCGGTATGATGGTAGATCCTGTAATGATTGGTGAATATGCCGTACCTATCATAGTAATTACTTTGGCTGTTATCTTGGGGCAGTCTGTGTTTGGCACATTCGGTGTTATTCTTTCCGGAAAACCTCTAAAGACAGCTATGCAATGCGGCTTTAGCTTAACGCAGATCGGTGAATTTGCATTTATCATTGCCTCTTTGGGCGTTTCTTTGCATGTGACGAGTGACTTTTTATACCCGATAGTAGTAGCGGTTTCTGTCATTACTACTTTCCTGACTCCTTATATGATTCGTTTTGCCGAGCCGGCCTCTACTTTTGTAGATACGCATCTTCCGGAATCATGGAGAAAGATGATGATGCGTTATTACTCCGGTTCGCAGACTGTACTGAATTATGAGAATTTGTGGAAGAAGCTGATTTTCTCAATGGTACGTATAACAGTCGTTTATTCAATAGTCAGCATGTCGATTGTTATACTTTCTTTTCGCTTTATCGTACCATTCTTTAAAGAGAACTTGCCTCATTTCTGGGCATCGTTGTTGGGAGCTGTATTTATAATTCTGTGTATTGCCCCTTTCTTGCGAGCTATTATGGTGAAGAAAAATCATTCGGTTGAGTTCATGACCTTATGGCATGACAATCGTGCTAATCGTGCACCGCTGGTATCGACAATTGTGATTCGTATTATGATAGCGGCACTTTTCGTTATCTTTGTTATTTCCGGATTATTTGAGGTGTCTATCGGATTGATTATCGGAGTGGCCGTACTTGTCGTGTTGCTGATGGTATGGTCTCGTTACTTGAAAAAACAATCGATATTGATTGAACGTCGTTTCTTTCAGAATCTCCGTTCCAGAGATGTACGTGCAGAGTATTTGGGAGAGAAAAAACCAGAATATGCCGGTCGTTTGTTGTCGCATGACCTGCATCTTGCCGATATGGAAATTCCGGGCGAATCCAGTTGGGCGGGGAAAACTTTGATGGAACTGAATTTGGGAAAGAGATTTGGAGTTCATGTTGCTTCTATTCTTCGTGGAAAGAGGCGGATTAATATTCCGGGCGGTTCTGTCCGGCTGTTTCCAATGGATAAGATACAGGTGATAGGGACGGACGATCAATTGAGTGTCTTTAATGAAGCGATGCAAAACGGATCGAAAATAGAGTGGGAGGTTTATGAAAAGAGCGAGATGGTTTTGAAGCAGTTTATCATTGACAGTGATTCTGTTTTTCTGGGTAAAACGATTCGCGAATCGGGTATCCGCGACAAATATCATTGTATGATAGCCGGTGTTGAAAGTGAAGACGGTACATTGATGGTTCCCGATGTCAATGCTCTGCTCAAAGAAGGTGATGTCGTTTGGGCAGTAGGTGAAAAGGAGGACGTGTACCAATTAGTCAATCAAAAAAACGAAAAAGTACAAGCCGGATAAGGATGGAATATTTATTTTTGTAACGATAAAACTTAAAATAATCATATCATGAAGAGTGATCCGAAAGAATGTCTGTATTGTCAGAACAATGAAACGTTGCATAATCTGATGATTGAGATTGCGCAACTGAGTGTGTCACGTGTTTTTTTATTTAAGGAACAGACCTATCGTGGACGTTGTCTTGTTTCTTATAAAGATCATGTGAACGATTTGAATGAATTGAGTGATGAAGACCGTAATGCTTTTATGGCAGATGTAGCACGTGTCACACGTGCTATGCAAAAGGCTTTCCAGCCGGAAAAAATTAATTATGGTGCTTATTCGGATAAATTGTCTCATTTGCATTTTCACCTAGCACCTAAATATGTGGATGGTCCTGATTATGGAGGCGTATTCCAAATGAACCCGGGAAAGGTTTATCTGACTGGTGCAGAATATCAGGAACTGATTGATGCTGTTAAAGCGAATCTGTAGATTTTAGAATTCATCACGGAGGACACAGAGGAATATCGAAGGGACTGGCTAACAAGTCTCAGAAATTGAAAATCACCCTTGCCAAAGTATATGCTTGGACAGGGGTGAAATGGGTAAGATATGGCTTGTTAGACAATCTCGTGATTCTAATATTAAGAGTATAATCTATAAAAGACTCTTTTCCTTTATTCCTCCGTGTCCTCTGTGGTGAACTATTCTTCGAAATCAAAATCAAAGTCGTCCATAAACTCCGGAGTGGTAAACTCTTCCAGTTTCCGGCGATCTTTCTTGGTCGGGCGTCCGGTCCCACGTGCCCGGTTTATGAATCCGCTGATTTGGCTCATTTCAAGTAACTCATATTGATCGGGAGTCGTTACGTTTTCCATCATTTCTGATACAAGTTTGGCTCCCACACGTTTCTCGATGGCCTGTAGTACCTTGAATGAGTAAGTGATAGGTGGTTTCTTTACTTGAATAACGTCTCCCGGTTTTATCATGCGGGCAGCTTTGACCAGAGAACCGTTGATCGTGACGCGTCCTTTTTTACAGGCTTCTGCTGCAATCGTACGCGTCTTGAAGATACGGACAGCCCACATCCATTTATCTATTCTTGCTTCGGACATGTTTTTAGTGATTAGCTGGTTAGTGACTAATTACCATTTCATTTCTTATTGAACTGGTTCATTGTGATGTCGATGCCGGCGAGACAGAAACTTTTTATCATTTCCCCTGCCATCTCCAGTCTTTCATCCATTGTCTTCCAGTCTTCATCGGTGAAGTGTCCGAGTACGTAATCAATCTGTCCGCCACGTGGGAAATCATTTCCGATACCAAAACGCAGGCGGGCATAGTTCTGAGTGCCCAGAGTGGCGGCAATGTGCTTCAATCCGTTATGGCCTGCGTCACTTCCTTTTCCTTTCAGGCGTAAAGTTCCGAAGGGAAGAGCCAGATCGTCCACTACTATCAGTACATTTTCCAATGGAATATTCTCTTTCTGCATCCAATAGCGGACAGCCAATCCGCTCAAGTTCATATAGGTCGACGGTTTAAGCAGGATCAACTGACGTCCTTTGATAGAAAAGTCGGTGGTGAATCCATAGCGCCTATCCATAAAAGGAGGAGCATTGTTGATTCTGGCCAATGCATCTACTGCCATGAATCCGATATTATGTCGGGTTTCATGATACTCGGGACCAATGTTGCCCAGTCCAACAACTAAATATTTTATCATCGTTTGTTCCGTAAAAACAGTTCATTACTATAGAAAGAAAAACGCAAATCAATACAAATCAATGCAGATTGAACATCTGCTTTAATCTGCATTAATTTGCGTTTAAGTATATCTCTTTATAGGGATAATCTCAAATTACTTGCCGGCGGTTGCTGCTGCACCTCTTGCTGCACGAGTCAACTTAACTGCACAAACAACGGCTTCTTTAGCATTGATCAGTTCAAGACCTTCGAAACTCAATTCGCCCACTTTAACAGTTTTACCCAATCCCAAGTGAGAAACGTTGATAACCAGTCTTTCAGGAATTACGTTGTACAAAGCTTTCACTTTGAGCTTACGCATCTGCAGTGCCAGTTTACCACCGGCTTTCACACCTTCTGCAAGACCTTCCAACTGTACCGGTACTTCCATTACGATAGGTTTAGCTTCGTCGATTTGATAGAAGTCAACGTGCAGGATCGTGTCTTTTACCGGGTGGAACTGAATATCTTTCAGGATAGCGTTTACTTTTTTGCCATCGATAACCAGGTCTACAACGTAGATGTGCGGAGTATAAACCAGGTTACGAAGTCCTTCGTTAGTCACTGTGAAGTGAACGACTTCATTACCTCCGTAAAGTACACAAGGTACACCACCGTTCTTACGAATTTCTTTCAAAGCTCTTGCTTGTTCTGAAGAGCGTTCTGCAATTGTTCTTGCAGTTCCTTTTACTTCAATTGATTTCATTTCTTAAAAAAAATGTGTTACTCTAAATTAAGTTAGTTTGCTTAATTCACCATCACACGATGTGGATTATCACACGATGTTGCAAAAAAGCGGTGCAAAAGTACATCTTTTTTTTGAAATATCAAAGAGTTACTTTCTTAAAAGTCAATATCAATCTTAATTTCGTTGTCCAACTTGTTTCCTTGGGCTTCTTCGACTGCTTTCTGTCCACTTTCTTCATCAGTTTCGGTGTTCAGGCGGGTGATGTATTCGTTCGCATTATTGCACTCAATGAAGTTGACTGCTTCTTCGAGTCCTGCCATAAACTTCTGAAAGTCCTCCCTGTATAGAAAGATTTTGTGTTTCTCGAAACTAACCTGAGAATCGTCACCTTCTCCCATTATCACCTTTTTACTCTCTGTAATAGCCAGGAACATTTCATCTTTACGATTCTTTTTCACGTCAAGGTAATAGATGCGTTTACCTGCTTTAATGGACTTGGAGAATACAATCTCCTTATCATTCATGTCTGCGCTCATTTTCTTTTTTAAATCTTCCATATCTTTCGGTCCGTTTATAATCGGCTTCAAAATTGGATATTTTTTTTTAACTGTCAAAAGAAAAAGCGCAGAGAATCAAATACTGCATAAAAAAATGTGATTTATTAGTGGAAACTCATTAAAAATATCTACTTTTGCAGTTCGATAACAACAGTATTAATTTGAATTATGATCAACAGAGTTCTTATTCGTCTCAAGATTATACAGATAGTATATGCCTATTATCAAAATGGCAGCAAAAATTTAGACTCAGCGGAGAAAGAGTTATTCTTTAGTCTTTCAAAGGCGTACGACCTTTATAATTATTTGTTGATGCTGATGATAGCATTGACCGAGTATGCACAAAAACGTATGGATGCAGCAAAAGCCAAATTGGCACCTACGAAAGAAGAGTTGTATCCCAACAGGAAATTCGTAGATAATAAGTTTATTGCTCAATTGGAAGTCAATAAGCAATTGATAGAGTTTATAGCCAATCAAAAAAGAACCTGGGCAAACGACCAGGACTTCATCAAAGGACTTTATGAGAAAATTATAGAAACCGACATTTATAAAGATTATATGGCTTCTGACGACTGCTCATACGAGGCCGATCGTGAATTATGGAGAAAACTCTATAAAACGTACATCTTTAATAACGATTCTCTCGATCAGGTATTGGAAGATCAGAGTCTGTATTGGAATGATGACAAAGAAATTGTGGATACATTCGTTCTGAAAACAATCAAACGTTTTGATGAAAAGAAAGGGGCCAACCAGGAACTGCTTCCGGAATTTAAAGACGACGAGGATCAAGAATTTGCACGTCGTCTGTTCCGTCGTACTATTTTGAATTCCGACTATTACCGTCATTTGGTGAGTGAGAATACCAAAAATTGGGATTTGGATCGTATTGCATTCATGGACGTTGTCATTATGCAGACTGCATTAGCCGAGATTCTTAGTTTCTCGAACATTCCGGTCAGTGTTTCATTAAATGAATATGTAGAGATAGCGAAGTTGTATAGCACAGCTAAAAGCGGTAGCTTTATCAACGGTACGCTGGATGGGATAGTTAATCAATTGAAAAAAGAAGGTAAGTTGACTAAAAACTGATATCTTTGTCCGTATAGTAGAAATTAAAACTGATTATTTATGAACGTATTGACTGTATTATTGCAAGTTCCTGCCGGTGCTGCCGGAGGTGGAGGTATGATGTGGATCATGCTGATAGCTATGTTTGTTATCATGTATTTCTTTATGATCCGTCCTCAGAATAAGAAGCAAAAAGAAATAGCGAATTTCCGTAAATCTCTTCAGGTGAATCAGAATGTGATTACTGCAGGTGGTATCCATGGTACAATCAAGGAAATTGCTGATGATTATATCGTACTTGAGATTGCTTCTAATGTAAAGATTAAGATAGACAAGAATTCTATTTTCGCTGACGCTTCAGCTGCCAGTAATCAATCTAAATAAAGTTGATAAATAAGTGCCTATGTTTGATCGTAGGAAAATAGAATATAGATATTTAAAACTATCCAAGAAAATTAAGGATTTTCTGATCAGTGATAAGAGCAGGGAATTCTTAATTTTTTTATTTTTCTTCCTGATAGCTGGCGGATTCTGGTTGCTTCAGACGCTGAATAATGACTATGAAGCAGAGTTTTCCATTCCGGTACGAATGAAAGATGTTCCCAATAATGTAGTGCTGACATCGGAGCCGCCTTCCGAACTTCGTGTTAGAGTGAAAGATAAAGGGACAGTGCTTCTCAATTATATGCTGGGGAAAAGTTTTTTTCCGGTGAATCTGGATTTTTCTGATTATAAAGGAAAAGATAATCATGTGAAGATTTATGCATCTGATTTTGAGAAAAAGATATTGAGCCAGTTGAATGTATCCTCCAAGATTCTGTCAATCAAGCCGGATACATTGGAGTATATCTATTCTGAAGGAAAGGCTAAGTTGATACCTGTCCGTTTTCGGGGAAAAGTGACGGCCGGGCTTCAATATTATGTATCAGATACGATTTGCAGCCCGGATTCTGTATTGGTTTATGCTCCGGAAGGAATTCTAGATACTATCACAACCGCCTATACTCAAAAGATCACTTTGGAGAATATTTCAGATACGACCCGGCAACGAATTCCGCTGACTACAGAAAGGGGAGTGAAGTTTGTTCCGGCTTCGGTAGAAATGTCATTCCCGGTAGATATTTATACGGAGAAAACAGTTGAAGTACCATTGTACGGAGTTAATTTTCCGGCAGATAAGGCATTACGTACCTTTCCTTCTAAAGTTCAGATCACTTTTCAGGTCGGGCTGAAACGGTTTCGTAGTATAAAAGCAAGCGATTTTATCATCCATATTTCTTACGAAGAGTTGTTGAAGCTCGGTTCTGATAAATATACGGTTAAGCTGAAGTCGTTTCCGAGTGGAATCAATCAAATCCGTATTGTTCCTGAGCAAGTAGACTTCCTGATAGAACAAATAACTTCTAATGTCGATTAAGATTGGTATAACCGGTGGTATCGGTAGTGGAAAGAGCGTTGTTTCCAGACTATTCGGAATAATGGGAATTCCTGTTTATATTTCGGATATAGAAGCGAAGCGTATCACACAGACGGATCCTGTGATCGGTCAGGGACTTAGTGTGCTGGTCGGTCAGGATGTGTTTCAAAACGGATTATTGAATCGTTCTTTGTTGGCCTCCTATATGTTCGGTCATCCGGAGCACATACAAAAAGTGAATGAAATTATTCATCCAAGGGTAAAAGAAGATTTCCGCCGTTGGGCTGCCCGGTTTGGGGGTGAACAGTGGGTGGGTATGGAGTCTGCCATACTTGTGGAAGCGGGTTTTAGAGATGAAGTCGATTTTTTGGTGATGGTGTATGCACCGCTGGAAGTGAGAGTGGAGCGTGCCATAAAGCGTGATTTTTCATCGAGGGAACTGGTAATGAAGCGTATCGAAGCTCAAATGAGTGATAAAGTTAAGAGAGAGTATGCCGATTTCGTGATCGTGAATGACGATGAAACGCCTTTAATTCCACAGGTTTTGAAGCTTATTTCTTTGCTATCTAAAAATAATCATTACCTTTGCCCTGCAAAAAATAATTAATAAATAAAAGGATATATACTATGTTGAAGACTATTTTGTCTATCTCGGGTAAACCGGGACTATACAAACTTATTTCGCAAGGAAAAAATATGTTGATTGTTGAATCAGTCAATACAGAGAAGAAACGTTTCCCCGCTTACGGTAATGAAAAAATTATTTCTTTGGGAGATATAGCCATGTACACGAACGATGCTGAAGTTCCTTTGCATGATGTGCTGGAAGCCATCAAAGAGAAAGAAAAATCAGCACAGGCTTCTATCGATCCGAAAAAGGCTACTTCTGAACAATTACGTGAATATTTGGCTGAAGTATTACCTGATTTCGACCGTGAACGCGTATATATAGCTGATATCAAGAAACTGGTAACTTGGTATAACATATTGATTTCTAATGGAATTACAGAATTCAAACCGAAAGAAGAGGTTAAGGAAGAAGTGGCTGAATAATCTGTCTCATTTATTGAATTGAAAAAAGAGGCTGTCTAACAAGTCCTATTTTAACAATTTCACCCCTGCCAGAATATGCTTTGGCAGGGGTGACTTCTAATTACTGATACCTGTTAGACAGTCTCTTTTTTGAATAGAACCTCTCAATTTCTGAATACCAGTCCGTCTCCGTCGGCATTAACAATAATAGCTTTGCTCCGGTCGACTTCTTGGGATAACAACTTTTTGGATAGATCGTTCAGCAGATAACGTTGGATCGCTCTCTTTACCGGACGAGCTCCAAATTCAGGATCATATCCCACTTGAGATAAGAAGTTTAATGCTTCTTCAGTCAGTTCCAGTTTCACTCCGTTTTCGGCAAGCAATCTTTGTACCCCCTTGATTTGCAAGAGTACAATCTGCTTGATTTCCTTTTCGTTCAAAGGTAAGAACATAATCGTTTCATCGATACGGTTCAGGAATTCCGGACGAATCGTCTTTTTCAACATATTCATGACTTCCCGCTTCGTTTCTTCGATCACTTCCTCCTTATTGGAACCGTGCAACTTTTCCATCTGACTCTGTATATAAGAGCTACCCATATTCGAAGTCATGATGATGATGGTATTCTTGAAGTTGACTACTCTTCCTTTATTGTCTGTCAGTCGTCCGTCATCCAATACCTGCAACAAGATATTGAAGACATCCGGATGAGCTTTTTCTATCTCGTCAAACAAGACCACAGAATAAGGTTTCCGGCGTATAGCTTCTGTCAGCTGACCGCCTTCATCGTATCCTACGTATCCCGGAGGCGCTCCGACTAATCGGGAAACACTATGCTTTTCCTGATACTCACTCATGTCGATACGAGTCATCATCGTTTCGTCATCGAACAGGAATTCTGCCAATGCCTTCGCCAGTTCGGTCTTACCCACACCGGTGGTTCCAAGGAAAATGAACGAGCCGATCGGACGTTTCGGATCCTGTAATCCGGCACGACTGCGACGCACAGCATCTGCCACAGCTTCAATCGCTTCATCTTGGCCGATTACACGTCGATGAAGTTCCTCTTCCAAGTGCAATAGTTTATCTTTCTCACTTTGCAGCATCTTGCTGACAGGGATACCAGTCCAGCGGGAAACGACATCAGCAATATCCTCAGCGTCTACCTCTTCTTTAATCATGGCCTTATCGCCCTGCATATCACGTAGTTGCCTTTGAGTCTCTTCTATTTCTTTATCCAAAGCCTGAAGTTTACCGTAACGGATTTCGGCTACTTTGCCGTAGTCGCCTTCGCGTTCAGCTTTTTCTGCTTCAAATTTAAGATTCTCTATTTCAACCTTATTCTGCTGGATTCTATCCATCAGCGTTTTTTCACTCTGCCATTTGGCCTTAAAAGACTTCTCCTGTTCTTTAAGTTCGGCAAGCTCCTTCCCGATGATTTCCAGTTTCGGTTGATCGTTTTCACGTTTGATAGCTTCCCTCTCGATTTCCAACTGTTTGATTTTGCGGGAGATTTCATCCAGTTCTTCAGGAACGGAATCTACCTCCATACGCAGTTTGGCTGCGGCTTCATCCATCAGGTCAATGGCTTTATCCGGCAGGAAACGGTCGGTGATATAACGGCTGCTCAATTCGACGGCTGCAATGATGGCGTCATCTTTGATACGTACATGGTGATGATTCTCGTAACGCTCTTTCAGTCCACGAAGGATAGAAATGGTACTCAAGTTATCCGGTTCATCCACTTGTACGATTTGGAAACGACGCTCCAAAGCCTTATCCTTTTCGAAGTACTTTTGATACTCATCGAGAGTGGTTGCTCCGATGGAGCGTAATTCTCCACGAGCTAAGGCAGGTTTTAGAATGTTTGCGGCATCCATGGCACCTTCCCCCTTTCCGGCTCCTACCAGTGTATGAATCTCATCAATGAACAGAATAATGTCACCTTCCGATTTCTTCACTTCATTGACCACTGATTTCAGCCGTTCTTCAAACTCCCCTTTATACTTTGCACCGGCCACCAGTGCCCCCATATCCAGTGAATAGACCTGTTTGTTTTTCAGGTTTTCAGGTACATCTCCGCGAAGGATACGATGCGCCAAGCCTTCTACGATTGCTGTCTTACCGGTTCCCGGTTCACCAATCAGAATCGGATTGTTCTTTGTACGGCGGCTCAATATCTGGAGTACCCGACGGATTTCTTCATCACGTCCGATTACAGGATCCAGTTTGCCGCTACGGGCAGCTTCGTTCAGGTTGATAGCATACTTTTCCAGTGATTGATAAGTATCCTCACTGGATGGTGACGTTACTTTTTCTCCTTTTCTCAATTCGCTGATAGCATTGCGTAATTCTTTTTCCGTCATGCCGGCATCTTTCAAGATGGTGGAGACAGTACTTTTTACAGTCAGCAATGCCAGTATGATATGCTCTAATGAAACAAACTCATCGCCCATTTCTTTAGAATACTGCGTTGCTTTCTGCAATACATCGTTGGACTCGCGACTCAAATACGGCTCTCCGCCGGATACTTTGGGTAGGGAGTCGATCTGTTTGTCGACAACAAGAGCTACCTGCTGTCCGTTCATGCCCAGTTTCTGGAAGATGAAGTTAGTGACATTTTCACCTATCTTTATTACTCCCTGCATGAGGTGGACAGGTTCAATGGCTTGTTGTCCCCGACTTTGTACCAGGTTCACGGCCTCCTGTACCGCTTCTTGAGATTTGATGGTAAAATTGTTAAAGTTCATATCTTTGTTCTCCTTTCTTATTTCAGTTTTTAATAACACTTCAGAGGACGCAAAATATTTGCCAAGTGCAAAAATGTGACAAAATAGCATGATTATTAAGGAGTTAAAAGACAAAATGACCTTTTTATCTGGAATTAACTGACGAATTTGCTATCACATACCATTGGTTACATGATACGCTTGTTTGTGTAATCTTGACCTGTGATGAAAGAAAATGAGCATTAGAAGCGGATAAATAAAAGTATTGTAGTATCTTTATCCACTGTAATAATATAGATGGTATATGAATGATAAGTCTCAAATTAAACTGGCTGAAACAGTGGTGTTGATTGACGCTGCTTTTTTGAATTTGGTAATAACGGATATAAAAAGGTATTTTGAAGTGACTTTGCATCGTCCTTTACAAGAGATAGACCTTTCGATGTTGACCACTTATATGACTTTGGATGCAGGGATTACGGCGGGGAAGAACGAGGTGCAATTTCTTTTTGTGTATGATAAAGAATCCGGCCGATTGCCATATTGTCAACCTTCCGATTTGCAGGAAGAATTGAATGGAGTTGCGTTTCAGAGCCCTTACGGTGAATATTCTTTTGCCAGTGTCCCGTCGGAAGGAATGGTGTCAAGAGAGGATTTGTTTTTGGATTTACTCTCTATCATTTCCGATTCGACGGACGTGAAAAGAATGATTGTTGTTTCTTTCAACGAGGAGTATGGAAAGAAGGTGACTGATGCTTTGCATGAAGTGAAAGGGAAAGAGATCATTCAATTTCGTATGAATGAGCCGGATCTTCCGGTGGATTATAAATGGGATATGCTGGCTTTTCCTGTTATGCAGGCGTTGGGGATAAAAGCGGAAGAATTGTAATAATTGTTGTGCTTCTATTCTTTCTGCCGCCATTCATTGTCCGTCATTGATTTCTTAACTGTTAATGCTAACTGCCGTGTCCGATTTTCGTTTAAAAGTATTTCAGAGCGTAGCGAAAAATCTGAGTTTTACGAAGGCGTCGCAAGAAGTGTTTGTCAGCCAACCTGCTATCACCAAGCATATTCAGGAACTGGAGACTTACTATCAAGCTCGTTTGTTCGACCGCCAAGGGAGTAAAATCTCACTGACTAAGGCCGGAGAGTTGCTGCTGAAACATAGCGAGAAAATTCTGGACGATTATAAACAATTGGAATATGAGATGCATCTGTTGCATAATGAATATATCGGCGAACTGAAACTAGGAGCCAGCACTACGATTGCTCAATATGTGCTACCTCCTCTGTTGGCAAACTTTATAGCCAAGTTTCCGCAAATCAATCTTTCTTTGATGAATGGAAATTCCCGGGGAGTGGAAGTTGCCCTGCAAGAGCATCGGATTGATTTGGGACTGGTTGAAGGGATTTTCCGCCTGCCTAATCTGAAGTACACTCCATTTTTGCAAGACGAACTGGTTGCCGTGGTGCATACACAGAGTAAGTTAGCTGTCTCGGATGAGATTACTCCGGAAGATTTGCCCAATATTCCGTTGGTTTTGCGGGAGAGAGGTTCCGGCACATTGGATGTGTTTGAGCGTGCTTTGTTGCCACACAATCTCAAACTTTCTTCTTTATATGTATTGATGTATCTGGGTAGTACAGAAAGTATCAAACTTTTTTTGGAACATACGGACTGTATGGGGATTGTTTCTATCCGTTCGGTGCATAAAGAGCTTGTAGCCGGCAATCTCCGTGTCATCGATATAAAAGGAATGCCGATGCTGCGTGAATTTAACTTTGTACAGCTGCAAGGGCAGGAGGGAGGATTGTCGCAGGTATTTATGCGCTTTGCCGGACATCATAGCAAGAGCCTGTAGGATTTCTCATACTGTTATCCGTCTCCGTACCGTCCTGTTTTTAGTTGACTGGATTACCGTTTAGTCCTATAGGACATTGTCTAAAATTAGGAATTAATGCTTGAAGCTTCCTAGATTTTTAAAATGCAAAACATCTGCCATCTGCAACAAAATCGATATAATGTGTTAATAAACAGTTAGTTATATCGTTGCAGATACTGTTGCAGATGGTTGCAGATAGCCCGTTATCTGCAACACCGTAAACGAATCGTACCGGTCATTCCGTCAGTATCCTACTTCCGATTCATAGTTTCCTGCGTGGGAACTCTCGTTTCCAAGCAGGAAACTGGAGTTTCAAAGTAAGGAAACTGGAGTTTCAAAGTAAGGAAACTGGAGTTTCAAAGTAAGGAAACTGGAGTTTCAAAGTAAGGAAACGAAAGTTTTCACCTATGGAAACGGAGATTTATGCGTAGCTGTTTGGCTTGGTTGCCTTGTTCTTACAAGTTACCTTGCTCTTGAAAGACAGCTTTTCATCGCCACACAAAGTGTTGCAGATACCATTATCTGCAACTATCTGCAACAGGTATCTGCAACGTTATAACTGATTGATAATTAATCTATTATATCGATTTTGTTGCAGATGGCAGATGTTTTGCATTTACAAAACTTTCGAGAAACTTGTTGAGAGGAGAAAATACTCCATGGGTTGGTTCTTTGGTTTTAAACTTCACCTAATAATCAATGACAAGGGATATATCGGACAGGCATTGTTTGAGAACTTGTTCCTTAACGGCATACAGATTGGTCACAAAAGTAAAGAATAAGATGAAAAACTCATTGATGAGTATCGCAGACAAGATTCTGCTGAGAAAGCGAGCCTTGATTGAAACGGTAAACGGCGAATTGAAGAATATTGCACAAATAGAGCACTCTAGGCATCGGTTTTTCAACAACTTTATCGCAAATGCAATTTCTGCTATCGCAGCGTATTGCTTCTTTGAGAAGAAGCCTGCCATTGAATTGGATTTCATCAAGGACAGGTAACTGAATTTGTTTTGAGTTATTTCGAACTCACGTTAAACTATAAATGCAACTTTGTTTTTATAATCAAAATACGGATTTCACCAACAGATTTTCGTAATTCTGTCTCAACCGATCCTCTTAGATGCCTGGCCTATAAAATAAGACCATTTTTGAGAGAACAAACACTTTTTAAATGAAAAGAGCCGTGTTTGATGGCAATAATTTTTTTATGAAATATTGTGTGAATGTATTGTATTATATATAAGATTTTTTATCTTTGCGAAAGACCTGTTACGCATTTATTTTGAAACAAAAGACTATGGAGAACTTAGACATATCAATATTGAACCTACAGTTTAAGAATGAGATATCTTATTCGGAAATACATTTGTTGCGAGGAGCTATTCTTAATGCATTAGATGGGAAAGCGGATGTACTTTTTCATAACCATATAGGGGAGTCTTTTCGCTATTCTTATCCTTTGATACAATATAAGAGAATACACAAGAAGGCTGCGATTTTCTGCTTGCGAGAAGGTACAGATGCTATCGGACAGTTTCTATCCAAAGGCTCTTTTTCACTGTGTTTGGGCGAGCGGCGAATAGATATGGAGATAGAGTCGGTTCACTCAAAGAAATTTAAGATTCAGCCGTGGCAGTCTTTGCTAAAGTATAGATTAAAACGATGGCTTCCTCTGAATTCGGAGAATTATAAAAAGTATAAGGAAATGGATGAACTAGTGGAGAGAATATCCTTTTTAGAGAAAATTTTAGTATCTAACTTGCTGTCTTTTTTTAAAGGAATAGGATTTCATATTACTTCAAAAATAATATGTAAATTAGTATCAATAAGCGATCCTTATCAAGTAGTAAATAAGGGGGTAAAACTTATAGCGTTTGATATAGAGTTTAAAACTAATTTTTCATTACCCGATTATCTTGGAATAGGGAAAAATGCAAGTATTGGATATGGGGTAGTAACACACGTTCAGAATGAAAAAAAAAGATAATAGATGAGTACAATAAGAGAACATGTTTATTTGGCGGCTTTATTGCATGATATAGGTAAATTTTATCAAAGAGCAGATTCTGGTAATATAACTACCAGCAAATTCTTGAAGCCGATAGTGCGTGGATTGGAGAGTATTATACTTCCTTCTAATAATAAGGGCGTTAATACCCATAAACATTGTTTGTGGACAGCACAATTTTTGGAGGATTATCAGCCTGTTTTTCAAAGATTGGCTACAAACAAATTGGATAATTTGACCGATAAGGACAATCTAATCAATTTGTCCGCGGGACATCATTTGTCATTTGAACAGCAAACCGAATTGGGAAAGATTATTAAAAAGGCGGATAATCTTTCTTCCGGTATGGATCGTGATAGTGATGAAGCTTATAAAGATGATCAAGATGAAAGTGGCTGGGACTCTTTTAAAAAGAAGCGAATGACTTCCATTCTACAGAATGTGAAAGATTATCAGGCTGAAATAATATATCATTTACCGTTGAAAGCTATTAGTCTGGATAAGGGCTATTTCCCGAAAGTTTTTGCCAAAGAAGATTTGCCAGACTATAGTACACTTTGGAAGTCTTTTAATAATGAGTTTAAATTGATTCAGGCTAATACGTGTCATGCTTTTGCAGAAACTTTTTTGAATCTGCTTTTTAAATATACAACTGCGATTCCCGCAAGTACGATCCATTTTCCAGATGTCTCATTATATGATCATCTGAAGACTACTGCCGCTATAGCAGTTTGTCTCTATGATTATCAGCAAGCAGAAGAAAAAGGAGAAAAGCCTTTTCTGATGATTGGTGCAGACTTTAGTGGTATACAAAATTATATTTATCAGGTAATATCTAAATATGCTAGTAAGAATCTGAAGGGACGTTCTTTTTATTTGCGTATTCTTTCAGACTGCATTGTGCGATATTTGTTGAAAGAGTTAAACTTGTTTCAGGCGAATATCATTTACAATTCAGGTGGTAGTTTCTATCTCTTGGCTCCTAATACAATGGAAGTGAGGAGGCGGTTAGAAAGTGCTATCTCCTACATTGATAAGAGTATGTTTGAAGCTCATGGAACCACTCTTTATATCGCGATAGATTCGGTAGAGGTTTCGGAAGATGCTTTGATGCACCGCAATGGTGAGAACTTGGTAAAAACGTGGACATCTCTTTTCGAAAAAAGAAATAATAAGAAGCAGAATAAATATTCTTTGTTGATTACAACCCGTTATGATTTATTTTTTGAGCCGTATATGCCACATGAAACTATGCGTGATGTAGTTACTGGTGAATTGTTTGGAGAAAAGGAAGCGCCTTTTCATCATAAAGAAATAGAAGAAGACTTTCGTGAAAATGCGGTTTTGAAGGAACTGACTGTGAGACAAATTCTGCTCGGAAAAATGCTACGGGGAGCAGAGGTACTGGTTGTGTCAGAGGGAGAAATAACTTATTGGCGGGATAAGATCTTTGTAGCTCCGGCAAATTTGGGTATTTATTATTATTTGCTCAACTTTTCTGATTTAGATAAGATGAAAGAGCAATTGCGCGCTTCGGCAGATAAAGTGACAATTGTTTCTTTGAATGGTAAACGGCTGGATTGTGATTTCCTGCGTAATGTGGAAGGATTGAATAATATATACTCTTTGGAGTTTTATGGAGGGAATATTTATCCGAAGAAAACATTTGAAGAAATGTGTGAAAATGACTCATTCTCCCGTTTGGGAGTCTTACGGATGGATGTGGATAATCTAGGCAGTATTTTTCAAAATGGCATTGCTCCAGAACGAGCAACCTTATCCCGTTATGCGGCATTGAGTCGTTCTTTTGATTATTTCTTTTCCGGTTATTTAAATAGAATACAGCAAGAGCTAGCTCCAGATACGTCATTTATCGTATATAGTGGTGGTGATGATGTCTTTATTGTAGGAGAGTGGAGCGTAATAATAAAATTGGCTAAGCGAATATATTTAGATTTTAAAGAATTTACTTGTCATAATCCGTCATTTTCATTATCAGGTGGAATTGCAATTGTTCCTCGAAAGTATCCTATTATAAAAGGAGCGGAACAAAGTGATAAAGAAGAGAAAAATGCGAAGGAGCACTTTTGTGGTGTGTCTGGTGGTGCTCAATATGAATTGAAGAATTCTTTATCTTTCATGAATACTCCATTGAATTGGAATAAGGAATTTCCACAGGTGGAACAATTGAAAGACGCCATTGTGACTTTTATTGATCAAGGATATTTACCTAAGTCGTTCATCTCCAAAGTACAGAGTTATGCCATGAATGCCCAGATTAGCAATCATTGCATTCAGAATTTGAAAATTTATTGGATGTTGACTTATGATTTAATCAGGATGAAGAAAACTTTGGATATGATGTCTTGTAAAGAAATGATTGAGAATTGTATCAAGGAGATTTGTGGTAATAAAGCGACATTGAATGGTGAACATATTGAAACTTGTTATCATCCTTTAGAATTGTGGACTTTTGCGACAAGATGGGCAGAATTGGAATGTAGAACAAATAAAAAATAATGTAAATGAGTTATGATGAAAAAATGGGTGGCAGATCGTATCGCTCCCAAAACAATCAAAGTTATGTCTTATCAAGGGACAGAGACATTGCAGATGCGAAATCTTTCTTTCTGAATCAGTTGAGTTATCAAAGTAACTGGATTACGGAAAAGGCTGATAAGGCGTTAGTGGAATTTGCGGAAAAAGCCGGTAAATATATGGCTGAAAACAATCTAACGAATTCAAAGATACGGAGTATTTATGGAGAAATAAAGCGAATTCAGATGAAAACGTTTGAGAAAGACAAGGCGTCTTTTTTTCTGTTGAAACCTAAAGTAGCTTATGCTTTGGGACGAGAGCAAAAAGATGTGAAAGGGTTGCAACTCTTTAAATCTATTTTTGATAAGAGTTTTGATGATGTGACGAATGAAACGCAGTATCTGAATTTTTGTAATTTGATTGAAGCAATATTGGCTTATCATAAAGCTTATGGTGGTAAAGATTAATGAATATGATTATGAATGTAAAATTGATAAAGAAAGTTATTTATACCGGTAAAATAGTATTGAAAACCGGTTTGCATATTGGTGGAACTAATGCCGGATTAAATATCGGTGGTCCGGATAGGTTTGTGGTACGTAACCCTATAAACAATATTCCTTATATCCCGGGAAGTTCATTAAAAGGGAAAATGCGGGCATTGGTGGAGATAGCCAATGGCGAAACGAACAATGGAAAACCTACTAATCGAATAGAAGATAAAGCCGGTGCTTTGTTTGGAGTGGCTGGTGATAATGATAAAAGTCGTCCGTCACGTCTGATTGTACGTGATGCGGAGTTGTGGAAGGATGATCCGGATATTGATTTTAAGAATACAGATTTGCCTTATACGGAGAGTAAAACAGAAGTTTGTATAGATAGAGTGACGGCAAAAGCAAATCCTAGAACATTTGAACGTGTGCCGGCTGGTGCCAAATTCAACTTAGAGATGGTGCTGAATGTTTTTGAAGGAGAAGATGAAAACAGATTGAAGCAAACCTTGAAAGAGGCTATTCATTTGTTGGAAGATGATTATTTAGGTGGGCATGGATCTAGGGGCTACGGGCAGGTTGAAATTTATCTGGATAAGGAAGAAGGAGAAGAACGATTTTATTAAACGGCAAATATGGCTACATATAATATCATAAAAATAAAATTCTTGACTCCCCTTCATTTAGGAGTAGGAAAAGAGTTTTTTGATTTTTCATCGTCAAATTTGCATAGTGATACCTTAACTTCCGCATTGGCAGCAATTAGGGTGCAACGTGGACATTCAGAAGGAGTTTTGGAATTCTTGTCTTCATTTTCATTAAGCTCTGCATTTCCGTATGTGGGTGAGATTTTTTATTTGCCGAAAGCCATCGGTAATTTGAAAATTAAGGTACGTGGAAAGGCGGAATATGAATATCGGAAAAACTTGAAGAGGATAAAATACCTAGAGTATCCTCTATGGGCTTCATTGGCTGAAGGAAAAGAGGTAGAGGTAGACAGTGAGCAAATACATCATTCTTTTCTCTCTTGCAGTAAGGATTTTAAACTACCTTACGCCAATCATGTCGTCCAACGTGTTCAAGTGCCGAGAGGAGACGATATGGAAGCCGAACCATTCTTTTTTGATTGGCGTTTCTTTAATTCCGAATCGGGACTCTATTGTCTTACTGACACTGTCGGTGAATTATTCTCTGAATTAAGGTCCTTATTTGAGTCGCTTGGAGAGGTGGGCATTGGTACGGATAAGAATATTGGTGGTGGAAAGTTTGTGGTAGAGACGGGATGTTTGCGCTTTCCAGATGTAGCGGATGCTCGTTCTCTTCAACTTCTGTCTCTTTATCTGCCGACTAAGGAAGAATTAGATGGCTTGGCTCTCGCAACTTCCCGATATAATCTTCTTTTGCGTGGAGGCTATATGGCGGGAAGTGGACATGAATCTTTTCGTCATTTGTGGAAAAAGTCTGTTTATATGTTTGATGTAGGGTCTGTTTTTCCCGCAAGTCAAAATTTGTGTGGAAAGGTAGTGAATTTACAACCGGAATGGAATGATGAAAAGATGCATCCTGTATATCGTAGTGGGCGTCCTTTTTGCATACCTGTAAATCTATAAAAGAATGAGTAAAATAAAAATCAGTACTTTAACACCGGTGCATATTGGTTCGGGTAACTTCTTACAGTATAATACCGATTTTGTCGTGACAAGGAAGAATACCGATTCGTACTTGAATATAATTGATGAACGCAAGATATTAGAACTGATAGGAGTCGTGCATTTGAATGATTGGGTATTAAGCATTGAGAGGAATGAAGACACTCAAGAGCTGGTAAAACGTTATTCTCCTCATAGTAGTGTTTCCGATTATATATTACGTTGTTCTATTTCGTATTCCAGTATTGTGCCAACTGACACTCTGAAAGAGTGTATACACGATGGTTTGGGAGTTCCCTATATTCCAGGCAGTTCAATAAAGGGGGCAATCCGTACAGCTTTAGTGGCGACATTAAGTCAGGAAATAATTCCTTCATTATTAGACAAACCAAATCTCAAGCACTTAGCTTCCGATGTAGAAGGAAAATTATTTGGTAAAGATCCGAAAGAGGACGTTTTTCGTTTCTTACAGGTAGGCGACGCTTATTTCGATAAGGGTAGTGAAATCGTCTTGCGTTTAATAATGGGGCTGAACATTACTCAGAATAAATCATTAAGACCTAAGAAGAACGATAGTAAACCGCAATTGGTAGAAGCTATCGGAGTAGACGAGGAAGCAATATTCTCGTTAAAAATTAATATGGACTATTATTTAAAAGCGAGTAATATATCGGATAAGATTGGAAAAATGCCAGATGAAATGAGAACAGTTCCAGCTTTGTTTCATTTAATCAATAAACATACGAGTACCTTGCTAACACAGGAAATTGATTTTTGGGAAAGAGAAGGACGAGATAAAATAGGAATGGAAGATTATGTGGAAAAAATAAAAGAAATGCTGGACGAAGTAAATAAATGCGAAGGGGATAATCAAAGTTGTGTGTTGCGTGTCGGTCATGCTTCAGGATGGAGATTTATTACCGGTGCATGGAGTGAACAGCTTCCTTTCTTTGAATCTTTTGTGATGAATGCAGCTCGTCCTGGAAATAGGAATAGGTATAACGATTATCCTTTTCCTAAATCCAGGCGTATGGATTTTGATGGTGATTTAATGGGATTTGTAAAACTATCAATGTTGTAATAGATAATGAATCACATACATATAGCATTACTTGGGGCACAGTCTTATCCCGTTTATTTGGGCATTATTGATCAACATCCGGATGAGGTAATCTTGATACATTCGGTTACAACGCTTGATGAGGCGATACGCGTAAGGTGTGAGATAGAAAAGCAGGAGATAAAACTTCCTGTGCAGTTGATAGAGTTTGACCCGGTAGATATATCTCGGATATTCAGTCAATTGAAAAAGCATTTTGCAAATTTGTCGTTTGAGAATCTATATTCAGTGAATATTTCCGGTGGAACAAAACTATGGTCTGTTGCTTTTTATGAGTATTTCAGGGAGTATCCTCATGTGCGCCTTCTATATATAGATCAGAACAATTATATCTGTGACCTGAAAACTGCTGGAAAACGCCTTTCGGATGTTCCTTTGGATACGGATATCGTTTTTCGACTGAATGGAACTTTGGCTAAATCTTATACTTTATTGTCCGAATACACGGAGAAAGATACTTGTTGTCTGAAAAAAATAAAAGACTTACGCAGGCATTCTTATGATGGATTTAAAGGTTTTTCAATGCCGGGCATAGAAAAATGGAATGAAATAGAAAATAAGAAAGAAGGCTGTTGGATGTCAGCGGATGGAGCTCTTTTATGGGATAAGCCTGCTCAAAGAATAATAATTCGGCTATTAAATAAAAAGGGTATTGTAAAAGAGGAAACCTTGGAGTCTCCACATGTGTTCTCTCTTTTCTTTCATGCAGGATGGTTTGAATATGAAGTTGCGAGGATACTTTCTGGATGGAAGTATGCCAAAGAAATACGGTTGAATGTGAAGTTCCCATATAATGCAGAAAGAAATCCGAAAAATGAAATAGATGTTATAGTAAACACAGGAAACCGTTTGTTATTTGTAGAATGCAAGACCCAGATTTCTTTTATCACGGATATAGACAAATTTCGTACTGCCGTAAAAAATTATGGGGGAATGGCTTGTAAAGCTCTGTTTGTAACAGAAGCTGTAATGAAAAATACTGCAAGAGAGAAGTGTGAAGATAGTGGTATACTATCTTTCAGTTTGGAAAATTCATTTGCTAATTTGTCGGTGGCAGAGCAGTTGTATATTAAGTTAGAACTTGAATTATTTGAAATAAATAAAAAATAAATATATGAATAGAAAGGTCTTTGTTTCAGTTTTAGGTACAGGATTTTACACGTCCTGTAACTATCGGAAAGATGATTTTGTTTCTTCTGATACCCGTTTTGTACAGCAAGCTACGCTTGAGTATCTGAATGCTACATATTGGAAAGAGACGGATGTAGTCATATTTCTATTGACGGATGGAGCGAAAAAGAATAATTGGAATGCAAGTATTGTTTCTCGAAAGAATGTGAAGACCGGTGAAGAAGAAATATATTATGGTCTGCAGACTGTATTGAAAAATATGCATTTGCCTTGTCACATTCAGGAACTTCATATCCCGGACGGTAGGACAGAAACAGAAATGTGGGAGATTTTTAATATACTTTTTGATACACTGCGCGAGAATGACGAACTGTATGTGGATTTAACACATAGTTTTCGGTATTTGCCTATGTTGGTATTGGTGCTGGAGAACTATGCAAAATTCTTAAAGAACATAGAAGTTCTTCATATTTCTTATGGTAATTATGAATCGCGAGATATTGAGAAGAATGAAGCTCCAATTGTGGATTTGTTACCTTTATCTACCTTGCAAGACTGGACTTTTGCTGCGGCAAATTTTATACGGAACGGAGATGTCGACCGATTAAGTGAGTTGTGTAAGAAATCTCTACATCCATTATTAAAGGATGCGGAAATACGAAAAAATAACCCGGACCTTAATATCTTGAAGAATTATGTCGATTCTCTTCAAAAAGTGATTCAAGACATGAAAGGGTGCAGAGGTATTCATATATTGGAAGGGGATAATATTATGAGATTTTTGGAATATTCGCAACAATTGGGAGATGTCATTATTCAGCCGATGAATCCTATCTTGAAAAAAATGAAAGACTCGTTTTCAGGGTTTGTCCCTTCCTCAGACGTGAAGAATGGGTATTTGGCTGCAAAATGGTGCTTTGAGCATCAGATGTATCAGCAGGCGTTGACCATTTTGCATGAGAATATTATTTCTCATGTATGCGAATTGCAACATTTGGATTGTAAAGAAGAAACAGAACGCGAATTAGCTAAATATGCATTAAAAATATCTATAAACAATATTGGCGAGGAATTGTGGAAGGTGGATACAGAAGAGAAAAAAGAGCGGATAAAAGCTTTGTTACAGCAAGAGTTAGTAGCGAAATTAGCCTCTACTTTCATGGTTACTACTAATTTACGGAATGATTATAATCATGCTGGTATGCGGAGTAATCCTGTAAAGTTCGATACTTTGGTAAAGGAATTGGGAAAAAGGATAGATAAAGCGTATGAAATGTGTAAGTAATGATTCATCTTTATTGATTAATCTCTCTAATCATCCTTATTCATGTTGGGGAGAAAGGCAGCGTGAAGCAGCGAAAATGTATGGCGAATGCATTGATCTTCCCTTCCCAAACGTTGATCCTTTTTGGAATGAAGAAGATATTGAGAGGGTGTCTGAACAGTATTTGAATAAGATATTGAAGATGAATGAGAAACATCCGGTTACAGTTCACGTTATGGGAGAGTTCACCTTTTGTTATTCGATGGTAAGGAAGTTGCTTATGAATAATATAAACTGCATAGCTTCATGTGCTGAACGTGATGTTGAATATGTGGACGATAATCATGTAAAGCAGGTGATGTTTAATTTTATGCGTTTCAGGAAATATGCAGAAATCTAAATTCACATTGACAGAAGGACAGCGACTTGCTTTTGAGAAACTATTAGATTTTGTGAGAGATAAAGAGGCCAAGGTCTTTATTTTGAAAGGTTATGCTGGTACTGGGAAAACTTCTATGATGAAAGTTCTGATAGGGGAATTGACTCGGCGAAACTTGAAATTTTCGCTATTGGCTTCTACAGGTAGGGCGGCAAAAATATTGAGTAATGCTACTCAAGTTCAACAGAAAGAATTGTTTGTTGATTTCTATCTTCGAATGAAGAAGCGTAATTTGAGACAGAAGGATAAAGAATTTAAAGCAGTGATGATGAAAGACCCTTATTTGAACGCATTGCGGAGTGTGTTTGGATATGCTTTAACATGTCATAAGGTGCAGGGAGGTGAATGGGAGACTGTTTTTCTTGATATCCCTCGTTCTGTCCCAGTGGTAGATAAGCCTTATGTTTATCAATGGGTTTATACGGCTATGACGCGTGCAAAAAAGGAGTTGTATGTAGTAGATGATTTTTGGGTCATGTAAATAAAAAGAAAAATGGAACTTATTTTAAATACTTTCGGTGTATCTTTAAATCGTGATAATGAAGGATTTGTAATCACTCATAAAGAGGGAAGACAACGTATACCAGCTGATGGGATACGAACGATACAAATAAGTCGTGGTGCGCAGATAACAAGTGATGCGGTACTGCTGGCTATTGAACATGAAATAGAAATCTTGTTTGTGGATAAAGCGGGTAAGCCCATTGGTCGTATTTGGAGTCCTAAATATGGTTCTATCTCTACGATTCGTAAGGGACAACTGAATTTTACATTTTCAAAAGATTCTTTATCATGGATAAAGGATATTATATGTAGGAAGATAGAAAATCAACAAGCATTATTATTGATGATGCGTACGGAGGATTCGGTAGCCAATCGTAAACGTGAAAAAAGTTTGTCCCGTTTGGAGGATTATCGGACTAAAATAACTTCTATCAGTGGAGAGATAGTTTCGGATGTCTCTTCTCAGTTAAGAGGTTGGGAGGGGGTGGCTTCAAAGATTTATTTTGAAACACTGAATGATTATATACCTGACGAATATCATTTTAAATGTCGTTCTCAACATCCGGCAATGGATGTTGTAAATGCATTTTTAAATTATGGTTATGGTATGTTGTATGGAAAAATAGAAGGAGCCTTAATAAAGGCAGGAATTGATCCGTATATAGGTATTCTTCATCGTGATGATTACAATCGTCCAGTCTTGGTATACGATGTAATAGAAATTTATAGAATTTGGGTTGATTATGTTGTTTATAGCCTGATTGTTCAGCGAGTAGTGACGGATGAATATTACTCTATTCGTGAGGATGGTTCTTATTGGCTTGAAGGATTAGGACGGAGAGTATTGATTCAATCCCTGAATGATTATTTGGACGAGGTTGTGACAGTAAAGGGAGTTTCTCGTTCTCGGTTAACTCAAATACAACTATATGCTCAGGATTTAGCTCAAATGTTTAAGAAATATGAATAGTTATGTTATCAGCAGGTTCTAATATAGTATCTCCTTCGGAAACTTTAAAAAAGGTTACCATAGAATATCTTTATTATAGCCTTAGAAATCCTAAACCGGATGTTGAGGCTCATATTCGTCAACTGCGTATTATACGTGATTTGGATAAGGAACAGTATTCTTTATTAAAGAAACAGTTACCTTATGTTGTATGTGGAATGTTCAATCCGTCTTATCGTAAAACGGAAAATTTTGCTTATACAGAGTATTTTATTATAGATATTGATCATTTTTCAGAGAAGGGTTTTGATATTCAAACGATGCGTAAGCAAATAGAGAGTGATGAGCGTGTAGTATTGTCTTTCATTTCTCCTGGAGAAGATGGATTGAAGGTGTTGTTTAAGTTGAAAGAGCGTTGTTATGATGCGGGGATTTATAAGCTGTTTTATAAATCGTTTCTGCGTGATTTTGCGATAATGTATCATTTGGAGCAAGTGCTGGATGAGCGTACTTGTGATGTGTGCCGAGCATGTTTTATCAGTGTTGATTTTGATGCCTTTTATAGGGAAGATGCGGTACCTGTAGATCTAAATACTTATTTACCAGTTTCGGATGTCGTTTCAATGTTTGACTTGAAACATGAATTGGAGTGTGAAATGAAAGAAAAGAAGGTAACTACAGTATTGGAAGAGAAAATAAAAGATCCAGAAAAGGAGGTTATGGATAAAATAAAGGGATTGCTAAATCCTAAGGTTTCCAAAAATAGTTTGAAGAAAAGACCTTATGTGCCTGAATATTTAGAGGAGATAATGAATGACCTAAAAATATACATTGAGAAGACTGGAGTGGTGGTTTATGAAATAATCAATATTCAGTATGCTAAGAAAATAAGGTGTAAAGTGGGATTACGCATGGCTGAAATTAATTTATTTTATGGTAAGCATGGCTTTAGTGTGGTGCAATCTCCACGTTGTGGAACATCTGAAGATTTGAATTATTTGATATCTGAGTTGATAGTGAATTATTTATCTACAATATAATGTACTGGGGTATGAGTAAAAATCGAAGGAAAGAGATGACTTTTTTAGAGAAGATGGCAAAGTTAAAACATGCCGGATTTGAAAATGCAAAAATGATTGGTCAGCAATCAATTGATTTATCTTCGATAGAAGAATTAGATGAACGGATAAAACAAATATTAGGTATATTGAGTGTTACTAATAGAAATCCATTGAATATGTTGTTTTTTGTAATGTATGATATTGAAAGTGACAAAGTGCGTTACCAAATAGTGAAGTATTTGTTAAAAAAAGGGTGCCATCGAATCCAGCGCTCTATTTTCTTGGCAGATTTGGATACACGGAATTATGAAGAGATTCGTTCTTCCTTAGCGGAAGTTCAGTCTTGTTATGATAATCATGATAGTATAATGATTGTTCCTGTTTCTACAGAACTTTTGCGATCAATGAAAGTAATAGGAAAAACAATTGATGTTGACATAATAACAAAGTCTAAAAATACTCTGTTTTTTTAGACTTTTTATGTTTTCGTTCTTTGAAATTTTGATTAATTTTGCACCCTCTATTTAAATAACTCGTTTTATAAAAAAGTATACGTGTATAGGTGTAATTATTGATGTAATGGGTTGAAATATAGTATAATATAGAATTAGCTCATATTGAGTATCTTCCAGTATAATAAGGATTAAGACCTTGCATTATTACTTTTTTCAAATTTAAAATATTCATATTGAGTATCTTCCAGTATAATAAGGATTAAGACTTTTAGTAAACTATGTACTTTGATTTTTTTTGAACATATTGAGTATCTTCCAGTATAATAAGGATTAAGACGACTCTTTTGCTTTGCAAATTGAGTCCAAAAGGGACATATTGAGTATCTTCCAGTATAATAAGGATTAAGACTTCTTCTACTGCGCTGGATTGAACTGTTTTCTTTGCCATATTGAGTATCTTCCAGTATAATAAGGATTAAGACCTTTTTATCAAGAATTTCGAGAGTTTGAAAGCTAATCATATTGAGTATCTTCCAGTATAATAAGGATTAAGACAGATTTTACTTCGCTCATAATTTTTTAAATTTTCATATTGAGTATCTTCCAGTATAATAAGGATTAAGACGTAAGCATTAACTTAAACACCCCTTTTAGGGATTGTGGGCAGGTGGTGATTTTGTGCTGACTCTAAAATTGTGACAAAGTTGGAATTTGAAGAACTTCAACGTAAGTTCGCCATAAGCGGGATGACATTTAAGTCGTTCCTCAAAGGATTGGGAGTAGTCTATAACTATTGGAGCAAGAAGATTAAGGCGGAGAGGGAGAAGTTGCCAATAGTCCCGATATCTTTTCACGAGTCTTGGTAATCGTCAATTGAACTGACGTCGATGGAACCGGTGGAGGTTCCCGGTGTGACGCTTGCCTTCCCCAATGGAGTGTGCTCTCATTTCGGTCTCGGTAGTGAGAGCGTTCTGATAGATGTCCTGATAAAAGTAAGCATTAGTTCAAGTACACTGACGATAGCGCTGAATGTGGTACCGATTGCAGTGCTATGCATGGTACCGATTCTACGCTATCGTCACAAATATAATGGGCTATGTTAAAAAAGGTGTAGTCTCTTTTTTATGCCGATGAGAGTCGGATGTTTTTCAAGCTACCGATAGCCGATGATTATTTCAAGATATTCGATTCTCAAGCGGTAAAAAACGGGGTTCAATCTAAAACAGTTCTCAATGTGATTATCTTGATTGTTTACCGTACTTTTGTACCCGGAAAACAATTAAAGATAAAAAGATATGATTTCAACAGTTACAAAAACTTTGCAGGCAAATAATAAAATGATTTATGTCGTACTGCTTTCCACTCTGACTTTCTTCCTGTTTTTAGACTATATTCCGGGATTGGAAGCATGGTCGGTTTGGGTTACTCCTCCGGTTGCTTTGTCCCTCGGACTTATTTTTGCATTAACCTGCGAACAAGCACATCCAAAGTTTAATAAGAAAACATCGAAATATCTGTTTTGGAATGAGTCTATTCTGTCTTGCTATATGCTTCCCAATACGGTGCAAGTTTTTCTTGCAGCCTCCTTGTCACTTCTGCGAACGAAATCTCGTTTTTAATAGTAGATTTCTTCAAGAAAGCCGACCAACGAATTTGCATTTCCGGATGATTGGGAAAATCTTGACCGAAGAACACCGTATCAGCCGTATAAGGTGTGTGTCTGTTTTGGAAAGTACGCACAATGGCTTCTTGCAGGATAGTCTCATCAAAAGTAAAACCTGTGAGAAGATGGTAAAGGTCATAGTAATCCTTCATTCGACTGCTTTGGTCTGCCAGATCTATAATGGCGTGCATCTTCTCGGCGATAACAGTCTCAATGGAGTATGCCAAGATATTTGCTTCCGGCAAATCTTCAAGTAGAAGCGGATAGTCAAGATTGACAGGTTCGGGAGTAACGACATCCCCGAAACCGATATCCATAGTCATCACCTGCGTTATAGTATCCATGGTTACAGGTATGCTGAGTCGGATGCCGTGGTAATCCTTAAACTCTGTTATTTCTTTGGCAGTTATCTTATCGGTAGCAAAAGCCACCCCGTCAACCAGGCATTCCGCAGCATATATTTCCTTGAATGTATCGATAATACGCTGCCCATCGTTACTGATTCTATTGCCAAGAAAATCTATATCCAAGGTGGGACGGGCTGCGAAACGCTCATAGGCATACATCAATACACCGCCTTTTAGATAGAAGTTATCTTTGTATTGGGTTTGGGAAATACGATACAGCAGACGCTCCTGAAAATATCGGGTCAGGATGGTCTGGAAGAAGATTTCTTCATGCTTGGCTACATTCAACAAGCGTGCGCGCACTGACTTTCCATAGTTTTTTATCTCACTCATAGTTTTATTGCGATATATTGTTCAAGAATTTGCCTTACTCTCAGTTTGTCTGCGTATTCCATCAGCTTTGACAAGTTGCGGCTCGGTAGAGCCAAATAACTGTTCACGACCTCTGCACAAACATCCATTCCGACCTTATTGCGGAACTTGACGGCATCGCATACACAGCGTTCTTTATTATATGTATGTATATGGTAACCGCTCACCACCATTTCTTCTACACCAATGTCGAAAAGTCTTTCGGTTTGGTGATAGAGTTCAATTTTGGGATATTCAGGCAGGGTTATCTTGCGGCCTCTCTTGACAGCAATATGATAAGCCTGTGGAAGTGAGGTGGTCAAGCCATGGATATTCCAAGCGGAAAACAGACAGAGCACACCGCCGGGGACTACCATATCTACATCTATCATAATGTCTGCCAACTGTTCAGCATTGGCATATACACCACGACGAACACGCACCATATCACCGTTGCGAGTCTCGTCAAGCAACTTATAGTAGGCAGTTCTTCCGCCTTCCTTTGCCATCGTTGCGGAAGTAAATCCGTTATGACTCATTTTGTTTCCCATACTAGTACTTTATAAATTCCGTACAAAGTTACTACAAATATTTATAAGTGTAGTGTTTATGTACGAAAATGTTGGCTAAGCCTTGATTGGGGACTATTAAACTAAAGAATCTTAAAAAGTTTCTCTAGCTTCTTTGGATTATTACGAAATCGCTTATAGTCTTTTTTATATTGGGTAGACGCTTTTAGCTTTTTCATATACCCATATATTTTTCCATTGCCTCAAGCATGATTTCATTGGGCTCATTATAGGCGACATCAAGTAACAGTGTCTCCACAAAGTTGTTGAGACTGCGATTCTGTTTTTTATTAACAAACTTACTTACTATCGTAAATCGTTCATTATCCGTTTTATCATCTGATGCAGAGGTATGATATCCTCTTTACAAATACGATAGATTTCATCAGCATCTACGTCAAAATAATGATGAACTATATTATATCACGTATTCCCATCACATGTTTCCATGGAATCTCTGGGTGTTGTACCAGTAATTCTTTATTTGTAATCTTATCCAGATTCTTTATACTTTCGAATTTGCGAGATTCTTAGACCATCAAAACCAAAGCGTTCAGTTACGCCTTTTATGTAATATGCACTCCACCCGCCTAAACCCACTTTGGGGCTTTCAGTAAGGTAAAAAGTGGTACAGAAGTGATAAATTTATATGAAATATAAGTAGAAAAGTTTAAAATATTTGCAGAAACCAAAATGATTTTGTAAATGTCGCCCGAATGATACCTAAAAATTGCAATTTTAGACCTAATATCAATAGGATTTTGTTATATCGTGTAGAGGTTATAAAAAAGCCCAGCCCGGAGGTTGAGCAAAATGAGATAAGATTGAATAGGTCTTTTTCTGATAATCGCCTGACAATATGCTGAAAATAATTTTCTATTCCATCCATCCTTGTTCAGTAATTTTCTTTTGATTCTAGATGAGTATTCTGGAAGTCCTGATAATCCTGCTCGTAATTTTTCTTGCATGTCTCTAATTCTATCTTTTTCTGATCGAGTTTACCTTGAAGAATTTCCATTTCTTCTTTTTGCTTCTTGCGGATCTCGTCCAGTTGAATCTTCTGCTGATTGTGACATTCTAGGACAACCTAGCGACGAACCAACTCGTTATCTCTTTGTATGCGAAGCTCCGTTTCTTTGTCATACTCTTTCCGGAATGTAGCTATAATCCTTTGGTTATCCCTCTCTTTGTTTCTTTTCCTTAGCCTGTCGTATGGATAGTCAACAGAGAATACACAAGTCTGGATGACCACGGTGCCTAATATGATAACTGCTATGCAACCTACAAATTCACAGGTCAGGCTGAAGAACGTATAATGGCGAGTTCCCGCTTGACCTGTTGTGTACATGATAGCAACAAATGCTCCTAATGGGTAGAACAAGTATCTTGCCCATCGTGATTTTGCTACGTCACACAAAAATTGCTTCAGTTCGTATGAGTATTCGTTCCAAGTATTTCTTTGAATCATACTTCAATAATTCTTTGAATAGATAATATGCTTAATCCTTCAGACATGCCAGTGGGATAACCTTTACTCCGTCTGGGCGAGTGTAGGCCATACTACCTCCTGTCATGACAATAAGAAGGTCGGGTTCACGCAGAGGAACCTGTTTCTCTTTCTCGTTATATTCTTGTATGAGTCGTTTGAGTTGCAATAGATGTGCGGCACCATCATTAATCTCACGACTGCCCAGCTTGCACTCAATAAGTGCATAGCGTCCATCCGAAAGATGCAAGACGAGGTCTGCTTCTAGTCCATAACGGTCACGATAATAGGATAGTGCACCATCATAAGCAGCAGAATAGACTCTGAGATCACGGGCGCACATCTGTTCAAAGATAAAGCCAAAGGTTTTCAGTTGCGTCATTAAAGCCTCGGGAGTCAGGTCAAGAGCCGCAACAGCAATAGATGGATCACAAAAAGCGCGTTTGGGACGACTTTGTACAACTGTCTTGCTGCGTATCGCTGGACACCATGCCTCAATGTCCATGATAACGAAAAGCTTTTCTAACGCTTCGATATAACTTTCAAATGTTGGTCGGCTGCATTCTATGTTGTCTGCAGCTGTCACATCACTGAGAATGGAAGTGCTTTTTGCCAACGTCGATATGTTTCTGGCATACGACTTCAGTATCATGCGCGTAAGCTTTTGATTTCGCTTAACACCATCAATGCGTGAGATATCATTTTTATAAACTGATTTGATATATTCTTTAGCAACAAGCAACTTCGCCTTGTTGTCCTTAAGGTTTAACGTTGCTGGCCATCCGCCTCTGCATGCCGAAAAGATGATCTCTTCCATTGTCAGTTCCGATTGAGCGAAGATTTCTTTCTCTGGATTATCAAACATATCCATGAGTGAAACTGAGCCATTTGACTCGCCATACTCCCACAAACTCATTGGAAGCATTTCCATTCGCGAAATGCGACCAGTGCCACTGTGATGTATTTTGCTATTGTCAACAGCATTTGAACCGGTTAGTATGAATTGTCCTGGCAGTCCTCGTTCGTCAACCTTAGTTCTTACAGCATCCCATAGCATAGGGGCATCTTGCCATTCGTCAATGAGACGTGGCACATCGCCTTCCAATAGAAATGAAGGTTTTGTTGCTGCTGTAGCCAAATATTCCTCGCGATGGTCGGTATTCTGAAGGCTGATGATACTACGTGCATACTGAGCGGCAGTAGTAGTCTTTCCGCACCATTTGGGACCCTCTATCAGCACTGCTCCCATTGCGTTGAGGTGCGCTTTCAACAGCACGTCAAAAATCCTTTGCAAATATTTCATATTTGTTTTCTACTGTATAAATATTATTGTTTCTGGCTGCAAAGTTCGTCATTTTCAATCAAATAACAAAACCTATTTACTTTTTTGATGATTTTTATTTATACTTTTTGAGAAATTCTATTTTACATATTTGATGTGCCTCGTTTTAGATTATTGAGGTGTTTTATTTGGTGTTTTTGTGGCAAGCTATTCGTTGTTCTTGCGAGATTTGAAATGGCTCGATGAGTGTATGAAGCGTGATGTTGAACTCAAATCTGAAAATGAATGGCAATACGACAATGAAATGAATTACTCATTCTATTATTGGCGGGATGTCGCCCGCAAAGTGCTTCTTGGTGAAGTGTGCCCTAAAATCGAGAAATCCGGGAATACTACATTGGCTCTTCAGTTGGCTAATTATACCACAAACCGCATCTATCAGTTGGCTCCATTGTTTGAGGCACATCATTACGGGTGGGATGACAAAGAAGACTTAGATAGATTCCTAAACGTAAGAGGTTATGTCGATACTGATTACATCTATGACATTGTCGGCACCCTGTTTTTACGCGAAATGAACTATGAGATGGCTGTTAAATGGCTTTCAAAAGTTTCCAAAGACTACCAAAGTCGTACTAATATTGCAAAGGAGGGATATTTCAAACTCGACCCATTCCGTTATCAGTTTGATAAAAAGCACTATATCGCGGATTCAAGTGGTTACAGACTACGATTTGCACAGAAGATGCTGCAACTTGAGAACTTAATGAGTTCTGATGCGGAAGTCAATAGAAAAGCCAACGCAAAGATACGCTATGCCATCGGACTTCGTAATTCTTTCGGCAAATGTTGGTATCTCACTGAATATGGTTATAATTTGGGCTACGAGTCAGAGGACGATTGGCATTGGAAGTGGTTTGATTCAAGTTGTCGAGATGGTTTCAAGGAAAACGCATTTGCCCGGAAAGCCTACAAAAAGGTTGATGCGTTAATGAAACAAGCTTTGTCTGAATTCACCGATCCCGAGCAGGCGGCACAGGCTCAATTTGAAATGATGAATTTCAAGACACTGATGAGTCAATATCCGACCAGCAAAGCAACCGCATTCGTTCGCGGTCATTGCGACAATTATTATGATTACTCGCTACAAAAACGGTAGTAAACGAATATAGGCTAACCATTATCAATATCTCAACACAGGGATGTACCTACTCATGATATCTTAGTCTCAAAGGTAATACTTTATCACAATGATGATAATTACAATCAGCTTCACAATTCACGGGCTATGAGAACAAATGAAAATCGCAGACTCACATTGACAAAGTGGCAAAAAATAATTGGGGAATGGAAATATATCTTCAAATAGTCCATGTTCAATATTAAGCTACCCAGGAATGCTGAATATAGACATAGCCATGATGCAAATGAGACTATTCTTTATCATCTGGTGCAGAGGTATGATATCCTCTTTACAAATACGATAGATTTCATCAGCATCTACGTCAAAATAATGATGAATATTATATCACGTATTCCCATCACATGTTTCCAAGGAATCTCTGGGTATTGTCATACATAAATGCCCTCCTTCAGTATTTTTTCACGTAAAAACATTTACTCATTTACGCTGTTTATACCACAAAGGTAACAAGTAAATCCGAGAATATATACTAATCCTTAATTATTTTCCCTTAAACCGCACGGATCTTTCATTCAACACGGGCATCACATTTTGAATCTTTATTTTATTTGTTATATGAAACAAAAATAATATATTTGTGTTTCATATAACAAATAATATCTGATATGGACAAGGAACAAATAAAGCAGATAATCGGTGAGAACCAAGAGTTTGTGAAGGATATAACATTTATAGAATGTCCTTTATCAGAAAATATTCTTTGGTGATTTAGTAGCCCGCTATGCACTTCGTAATTCAGATTCGATGAATTTGTTGGTGAAGAAACTTGCGGAAAGTGTCATGCAACCCTCTTCTTACAATCGACTTAAAAATATAGTTTCTTCAGCGGGAGAGAGTGTGGGAGTACGAACAGTTATTGATTATGTGAGATATTTGGAAGAAACTTGGCTGATATTCAGTATTGAGAATTATGCAGCTCGTTTTGCAGAAAGAGAGAGTAACCGGAAATATTATTTTATTGATAATGGTATTTTGAATCTGTTTATCTTTAATCCGGAAACTTTGTTGTTGGAGAATTTAGTGGCTGTCTCTTTGTATAGAATGGTCGGAAAGGAGCTATGTTTTTATAATCAGAATGTAGAAGTTGATTTTTATATCCCTGATAAGAAATGGCTTGTTCAAACATCATATAATATTTCTGATGCTCAAACTTTTACCCGTGAAGTAAATGGGCTTCTGAAAACGGCAAAGTTCTTAAAGGCGGAGAAGTTACAAATTGTGACTCGTAATGAAGAGCGTACGTTTGAACAGGAGGGGTTTATTATAGAAGTGATTCCCATCTGGAAATGGGTGATAATGTTGGAGAATAATAATTAATACAATTTATATATGGGCTGTTTTATGAATCTATTGTGGCTGTTGCTTGGTGGTATCTTTACTGCCGTTGAATACCTCATTTCGAGTTTATTGATGATGCTGACCATTATCGGCATTCCTTTTGGTATGCAAACCTTGAAGTTGGCCGGACTTGCTTTATGGCCTTTCGGTAAGGAAGTCAGAAGTGGAACCCGTTCCGGTGGTTGCCTCTATATCTTGATGAATATCCTGTGGATATTTCTGGGAGGCATTTGGATCTGCCTGTCCCATTTGGCTTTTGGGGTTATATTGTGCATTACCATTATTGGAATCCCTTTTGGATTGCAACACTTCAAGTTGGCGGCTTTGTCACTGTCACCTTTCGGGAAAGACATTGTAACAGTGTAAGAGTAGTTGGGGGAGAGTATGTCTATAACTAAAAGTTATAATACATAATTAGAAACTATTAGCGGGTCTTGATTGTTTACCATACCTTTGCACCCGGAAAACAATTAAAGATAAAAAGATATGATTTCAACAGTTACAAAAACTTTGCAGGCAAATAATAAAATGATTTATGTCGTACTGCTTTCCACTCTGACTTTCTTCCTGTTTTTAGACTATATTCCGGGATTGGAAGCATGGTCGGTTTGGGTTACTCCTCCGGTTGCTTTGTTCCTCGGACTTATTTTTGCATTAACCTGCGGACAAGCACATCCAAAGTTTAATAAGAAAGCATCGAAATATCTGTTGCAGTATTCAGTAGTAGGGTTGGGATTCGGTATGAATCTTCATTCTGCTTTGGCTTCAGGAAAGGAAGGTATGGAATTTACGGTCATTTCGGTAATCGGAACATTGGTGATTGGCTGGTTCATCGGACGTAAGTTGTTTAAAATAGACCGGAATACTGCCTATCTTATCAGCTCGGGGACCGCTATCTGTGGTGGTAGTGCTATCGCAGCTGTGGGACCGGTGTTGAAAGCGAAGGACAGTGAAATGTCTGTGGCATTAGGTACAATCTTTATCTTGAATGCTATTGCACTTTTCATCTTTCCTGCCATTGGTCATGCGTTGAATATGGATCAACAACAGTTCGGAACATGGGCGGCGATTGCCATTCATGATACCAGTTCGGTGGTCGGTGCCGGAGCTGCGTACGGTGAAGAAGCCTTGAAGGTAGCTACCACTATCAAACTGACTCGTGCTCTTTGGATAATACCTGTGGCTTTTGCTACTTCATTTGTTTTTAAGAGCAAAGGACAAAAGATCAGCATTCCCTGGTTTATCTTCTTTTTTGTATTGGCAATGGTGGTGAATACTTATTTGTTGGATGGAGTTCCGCAATTAGGGGCAGCTATCAACGGTATTGCCCGTAAGACTTTGACGATTACTATGTTCTTTATCGGAGCTTCTCTTTCTATGGATGTGTTAAAGGCTGTTGGGATCAAGCCATTGGTGCAGGGAGTCTTGCTTTGGATAGTGATTAGCTTGAGTACGTTGGCTTATATTTATTTTGTATAAAAAGAGAATTCAAATAAATAGATATAGAAAAGTGGGAGAATATTCGTGTAATGCGATATTCTCCCACTTTTCTATGAGTACAGTTCTGCCTCAAAAAGACAGTGTCTGTTATTCTTTTTTCTTCAATGCTTCGAAAATCAGACCTTCCAGTTCTTCTGCAAGTTCAGGGTTATCTGCGATACATTGTTTGGCAGCATCGCGTCCTTGTCCTAGCTTGGTGTCGTTGTAGCTATACCATGAACCACTCTTCTTGATGATTCCCAAGTCGGCACCCAGGTCGATGATCTCTCCGGAGTGGGAGATACCTTCACCGAACATGATATCGAATTCTGCTTTACGGAAAGGAGGTGCTACTTTGTTCTTCACCACTTTCACTTTGGTCAGTTTACCAAGAATCTCTTCACCATCTTTGATGGGTTGGCTACCACGGATATCCAAACGTACGGAAGCATAGAACTTCAAAGCATTACCACCGGTCGTCGTTTCCGGGTTACCGAACATAACACCGATCTTTTCACGCAACTGGTTAATGAAAATACAAGTCGTACGTGTCTTGCTCACTGCAGCTGTCAACTTACGAAGTGCCTGCGACATCAAACGTGCCTGAAGACCTACCTTATTGTCACCCATGTCACCTTCTATTTCAGCTTTAGGAGTCAGTGCGGCTACAGAGTCAATAACGATGATGTCGATAGCAGAAGAACGAATCAGTTGCTCTGCTATCTCTAAAGCCTGTTCTCCATTGTCCGGTTGAGAGATATAGAGATCATCAATATTTACTCCCAGTTTGGATGCGTAGAAACGATCGAAAGCGTGCTCGGCATCAATGAAAGCTGCGATACCACCGGCCTTTTGTGCTTCAGCAATGGCGTGGATGGCCAATGTCGTTTTACCGGATGATTCCGGGCCATAGATTTCGATGATTCTACCTCTGGGGTAACCTCCAACGCCAAGTGCCACGTTCAAGGCGATAGAGCCTGTCGGGATTACTTCTACTTGTTCAACACTATCATCACCCATTTTCATGATAGAACCTTTACCGAAGCTCTTTTCTATCTTTTCCATGGCAGCCTGTAAGGCTTTTAGTTTTTCGCTTGATGCCATTTTATTATCTGTTTCAAAATTAAGTTCATCTTTCTTTGCCATACCTTATCTTATATAATTAATGGAGTTATTGATTTAAAATCTGTGAGGCATGTTCTTTGGTCTTTACTTCTTTAGGAGTGATAATCCGTTCTACGATTCCCTCTTCATTAATCAGGAAAGTAGTGCGGAAAGTGCCCATGTAAGCACGTCCGTACAATTTCTTTTCTCCCCATACGCCAAACTCTTCCACTAACTTTTTGTCAGTGTCAGCAATCAGGGTAAAAGGAAGATTGTTCTTCTCGATAAATTTTTGGTGCGACTTTTCGTTGTCTACACTGACACCGATTACTTCATAGCCGGCTTTACGTAATTCGGAATAGTTGTCGCGCAGGTTACACGCTTGTGCGGTGCAACCTGACGTACTGTCCTTCGGGTAGAAGTACAACACAACCTTTTTTCCTTTATAAGCGCTTATACGGATTTCTTCACCTTTTTCATTGATGCCCAAGACTTCCGGTACTTTATCTCCTACATTTATCATAATTATCTTTTTAATGAATAGGTCTACTCTTATAATTCCAGATTTTTATCGAACTCTTCATGCCAAGGAAGACCTTGTTTGTTGAGCTGCTCCATAAACGGATCCGGATTGAATTCTTCTACGTTGTTTACACCGGGACGCTTCCATTCACCTTTGAAGAACATCATGGCTCCGATCATTGCCGGAACTCCGGTGGTGTAGCTCACTCCTTGCATACCTGTTTCACGGTAAGCTTCCTGGTGGCTACAGTTGTTATATACATAATAAGTACGTTCCTTACCATCTTTCAAACCGCGGATGCGACAACCGATGGAGGTTTCTCCTTCGTAGTTTGCTCCTAAATCCTGAGGGTTAGGCAATACGGCTTTCAAGAATTGCAGCGGCACAATCTTCACTCCGTTGTAATCAACCTCGTCAATCCGTGCCATACCGATGTTTTGGATAACGCGTAAGTGAGTTAAATACTCTTGTCCGAAAGTCATCCAGAAACGTGCACGTTTGATGGTCGGGTAATGTTTCACCAATGACTCCAGTTCTTCGTGATAAAGAAGATAAGAGTCACGGGGACCAATGTTCGGGTATGTCAGGGATTTATGTATTTCCAGCGGACCGGTAGTTACCCATTTGCCATTTTCATAATAGCGTCCGTTCTGCGTAATTTCGCGGATGTTGATTTCTGGATTGAAGTTCGTAGCAAATGCCTTATGATGGTTGCCCGCATTACAGTCTACGATATCCAGATATTGAATCTTATCAAAATAATGTTTAGCTGCATAAGCGGTATAGATGCCACTTACTCCCGGGTCGAATCCGCAACCGAGGATAGCTGTCAGACCTGCTTCTTTGAAGCGATCGTGATAAGCCCATTGCCAGCTGTATTCAAAATGAGCTTCATCCTTCGGCTCGTAGTTAGCGGTGTCCAGGTAGTTCACTCCGGCTTTCAGGCAAGCTTCCATAATAGTCAGATCCTGATAGGGGAGAGCCACATTAATCACCATTTCCGGTTTGAAATCGTTGAATAAGGCTACCAGCTCATCTACATTGTCTGCATCGACTTTAGCTGTTTTTATATTGGGGTTACCTATTGCCTCGACGATTTTATCGCATTTCTCTTTCGTACGGCTGGCAATCATGATATCTGTAAATACATCGGCATTTTGTGCCACTTTGTGTGCAACGACAGTACCAACACCGCCTGCACCAATAATAAGAACTCTACCCATTTCGTTAATTGCGAATTTAAAATATTAAGAATATTGGAATTGTTAGCTTTGCAAATATACGTGATTATTTTCAGATAATCATTCATAGCTACTTCTTTTATTTATAATGTTGCAAGATACCGCTCAAATTCCTGCGTTTTGCCATAATAGAACCAAGTTTCGTTTTAAGTGAGCTATGTAAATTGTTCGGTTGTTGTATATTTACCGACAAATGTATATATTTTATGTTGTATTGGATGTTATTTCTCAATCTTTTGATATCTTTGTCTCCGATTTTAACTTAAACGTTATAACAATTATGAAGAAAGTATTTGTTTTAATCTGCATTGCCGGTGCAGCACTTGCGGTGTCTTCGTGTCGTTCGGTTGAGAAGGCAATTTCCCTGTCATCTATCAATGGTGAATGGAAAATAAAAGAAGTGAATGGTAAGGCAATTCCTTCCGGAATGGAAAACCAACCTTTTATTGCTTTTGATGTGAAGAAAAAGACAATTCATGGCAATGCCGGATGTAATCTGATTAATGGAGGTTTTGAAACTAGTGCAAGTAATGCCAAATGCATTTCCTTCCCGGGAGTGGCAAGTACGATGATGGCTTGTCCTGACATGGAGACAGAAAGTAAGGTGCTGAAAGCGTTGAATGAAGTAAAGTCATTCGATGTATTGGCAGGAGGTGGTATTGGGTTATATGATGCTAATAATACATTGGTTATTGTATTAGAGAAAAAGTGATTATTAGAAATAGGAGAGACTGTATCCATAAAGTCTGATATTTATAAAGAGGCTGTCTAACAAGCCCTATTTTAACGATTTCACCCCTGCCAGAATATGCTTTGGCAGGGGTGGCTTTTAATTACTGATACCTGTTAAACAGTCTCTTTCAGCTTTATGAACGTTGGTAATTAAGAGTGGAAGCTGATTGTTACAATTGTTGCAATGCGTCCCAATCAATTTCCGGTTCTTTACCTGTTGGCTTGCAATATAGCTTTGTTCCCATTGGAACGGATTCGTTAAAGAAGCCTCCCATTTTCAGATAAAACCGATTGTCTTTAGTATTACCACCTTGATAGTCGAGACGGACTTGGGCACTTCCTGTTGCATCGTGTGTAAAGGTAGCGTTAGTGAGTCGGGACCATTTACCTTCTTTACTGCGTGCCCATTGATTGCCGAAGATGACTTCACGTGACAAATATCCTTGTTCCGGATTGAAATTCTCAAGGAAGCTGTGAGGACGTTTATACCATGTGTTGGTCTTGGGGCGTAAGAAACTGGCTATTAGTTTCCATTCTTTTTCATCGGTTGCATAGAAATAGGCAGTATAGGTCGTATTACCATTCCCGTCCGGTCTGACTTGCATCAGAAATTTGTATGTATTACCGGCTTTCCAGGGATATTTCAGATAACTTTGTCCGCCTGAGCCTTCGTTACCAAACTCTCCGATGTGTACATTTTTGCCTTGGCGTAATAGTTTAATCTTTTGGTCATCTGGAATATCTTTGGGATTTTGTGTATCAAAAGGACTCCATACCGAGAAAAGAACACGGCGTTCTGTCGGGGAGTTGTATTGCATCCCGAAATAGCCTTCCCCGAAGCCGGCTGCCATGTAATAGCTATGCATTGTTTCGCCTTCTTTGGGGACTGTGACTTCATTATAGAACCATTCAGTGTCACCTTCAGGTAGCGCGTATCCCAAATGGACGGAAGGACCACGGCGTCCCCAATAGTCAGAGAAGTCTTTCACATAATTACTTTTACCTGTAACATTGTCTGCTATCAATTGCTTGATTTCTCCGAAACTCTCGCCACTTTTGGAGACTCCTTGTAAGTCTATACGAGCATATCCTGCCTGTCGTATATCGATACTCCCTACAGGAACTTTGGTGAAATCATCAGATTGCAGATTGACTTTGAAACTCTTTTTTCCATAACTGACTTTGATTTCGGAATGTCCTTTGGCATACAGTGACAAATCGGCCGTTGTCGGTTGATGCAAATAGAAGTAAATACTAACGATACTTTTCGGATTTGTCCAATGTGTAATTCCCTTTTGTGTTATTCGTGCACCATTTTGCTGCCGGGTTACATAGCCATTACCGGAAACTCCTACAACAAGTTGTTGAGGTTGTGCAAATACGGTAGTGCATAGTAGTAATGCAAGTAAACATAAATTTTTCATGTGGATGTCATTAATTGATTTTATATATAACTTCGATATTAATAAATAGCTCGTTGTTTTACAGTGTAATATTGCAAAGTTAAGAATTAATTCTTTTTATCGAACCGGAATAGATCGTATTTTTTAGTGTCAATTGCTGAATAACTCTCTTTATGGCTATCATGGCAAGAAAGTTTATTAAAACTGTCGTTTTGGCAGATATTATGTCATGCAATCATATAATTCCCTTTTGGCACACGGTTTGCTTTTTAATAAGCGTCCGTTCGAGACGAAGCTTCTTAGCAGGAGGGCAGAAACAATCGGACAAAAAAACATTGAATAATAATAAATAAAAAAATAACGATCATGGGAAAAATTATTGGTATTGACTTAGGAACTACGAATTCTTGTGTTGCCGTATTCGAAGGTAACGAACCTGTAGTAATTGCAAACAGTGAAGGTAAACGTACGACTCCTTCTGTTGTCGCTTTCGTAGATGGCGGTGAACGTAAGGTGGGTGATCCTGCAAAACGTCAGGCTATTACGAATCCTACACGTACAATCTTCTCTATCAAACGTTTCATGGGTGAAACGTGGGATCAGGTACAAAAAGAGGTGACTCGTGTTCCTTATAAGGTTGTGAAAGGTGACAATAACACTCCGCGTGTCGATATTGACGGACGTCTGTACACTCCGCAGGAAATCTCTGCTATGATTCTTCAGAAAATGAAGAAGACTGCTGAAGATTATCTCGGACAGGAGGTAACAGAAGCTGTTATCACCGTTCCGGCCTATTTCTCCGACTCTCAACGTCAGGCTACTAAAGAAGCCGGACAGATTGCCGGTCTGGAAGTAAAACGTATTGTAAACGAACCGACAGCCGCTGCTCTTGCTTACGGTTTGGATAAGGCTCACAAGGATATGAAGATTGCTGTATTCGACCTTGGTGGTGGTACGTTCGATATCTCTATCCTCGAATTTGGTGGTGGTGTATTTGAAGTGCTTTCTACAAATGGCGATACTCACCTGGGTGGTGATGATTTCGACCAGGTAATTATCAACTGGTTGGTACAGGAATTCAAGAACGATGAAGGTGCTGACTTGACTCAGGATCCGATGGCTTTGCAACGTCTGAAAGAAGCTGCTGAAAAAGCTAAAATTGAACTCTCTTCTTCTACAAGCACAGAAATCAACTTGCCGTATATCATGCCGGTAGGTGGTGTGCCTAAGCATTTGGTAAAGACTTTGACTCGTGCAAAATTCGAATCTTTGGCTCACGGATTGATTCAGGCTTGTCTTGAACCCTGTAAGAAAGCAATGAGCGATGCAGGGTTGAACAATGCTGATATTGATGAGGTAATCCTTGTAGGTGGTTCTTCCCGTATTCCGGCTGTTCAGAAGTTGGTAGAAGATTTCTTCGGCAAGACTCCTTCTAAAGGTGTGAATCCGGATGAAGTAGTAGCTATTGGTGCTGCTGTACAGGGTGCTGTTTTGACAGACGAAATCAAGGGTGTAGTATTGTTGGATGTTACTCCGCTGTCAATGGGTATCGAAACATTGGGTGGCGTAATGACTAAGTTGATCGATGCTAACACTACAATTCCGGCTCGTAAGAGTGAAACATTCTCTACTGCCGCCGATAACCAGACGGAAGTTACTATCCACGTATTACAGGGAGAACGTCCGATGGCTGCACAGAATAAATCAATCGGTCAGTTCAACTTAACAGGTATTGCTCCAGCTCGCCGTGGTGTTCCTCAAATTGAGGTTACATTCGATATCGATGCTAACGGTATCTTGAAAGTTTCAGCAAAAGATAAGGCTACCGGTAAAGAACAGGCTATCCGTATCGAAGCATCCAGCGGTTTGAGCAAGGAAGAGATCGAAAAGATGAAAGCTGAAGCTGAAGCTAATGCTGAAGCAGATAAGAAAGAACGTGAAAAGATTGACAAGCTGAATCAGGCTGACAGCGTAATTTTCTCTACTGAAAATCAGTTGAAGGAATTGGGTGATAAGTTGCCTGCTGACAAGAAAGCTCCGATTGAGGCTGCTTTGCAGAAATTGAAAGATGCTCACAAGGCACAGGACTTGGCTGCTATCGATACTGCTATGGCAGAAATCAATACTGCTTTCCAGGCTGCAAGTGCTGAAATGTATGCACAGAGCGGTGCACAAGGTGGAGCACAGGCTGGTCCTGATATGAACGGTGGCGCTGGTCAGCAAGATAACAGCAAGCATGGAGATAACGTTCAGGATGCTGACTTCGAGGAGGTCAAATGATTCCGATAAGGATACAGATAATAAACAACAAGCAAAGAAGGTGTGTCAAAATGCGCACCTTCTTTTTTTGCCCAAAGCCCCGACTTTCACAAGCAGGGGCTTTGTTATTACCTAAAGATTTTGTATCTTTAAGCATAAAATTTACACTATGACAAAGATACATTTTCGTCCTTACATTCCCAACCAAACAGTGCTTTTTCCTGGGAGAATCGATGAGGATATTGCAGAAAACGATCCGGTTCGCATGGTTGACGTTCTGGTTGAAAGCCTGAATCTTGAAGGTTTCAGAAAGTTATACAAGGAATGCGGCCGTAGTGCTTACCATCCCCGAATGATGCTCAAGGTTATTCTGTATGCCTACATGAACAACATCTACTCCTGCCGGAAAATAGAAAAGCTACTCCATCGTGATATCCATTATATATGGCTGGCCGGATACGAGAAACCGGATTTCATTACCATCAACCGATTCCGCAACCGGGTGAAGAAGGAAATCAACGAGGTGTTTACCCAAACCGTACTTCTGCTTTCTTCCAAAGGTTTCATCAGCCTGAATGTGGAATACATTGACGGTACAAAAATCGAATCCAAGGCAAACAAGTACACTTTCGTCTGGAGAAAAACGGTCGAACGGAACCGTGAACGCCTGATGAAGAAAATACATGTACTATTAGGTCAGATAGACGAGTTCATCGCTCAGGAGAAATCATCAGAGACCAATGAGGGGATAGAGTTTACTCCGACTATGCTGACCGAAATGGCGGGAGAATTACGTAATGCACTTGCACAGGCTCCCGATCCTTGCACGAAAAAGGAAAAGACTGCACTGAAAAAGAAACGCAAACAGCTCAAGGAGCTGGAAGAACACAGAGATAAACTGCAGGAATACGACGGTCATCTGGAAAATCTGCAAGCTCGCAACTCCTATTCCAAGACAGACAAGGATGCCACTTTTATGAGGATGAAGGAGGACGCCATGCGTAACGGGCAGACAAAACCCGGCTACAACCTTCAGATCGGTACCGAGAACCAATTCATTACCGACTTCGCTCTTTTCTCCAATCCTACGGATACACTGACCATGATACCTTTCCTGCAATCCTTTTCAGGCAGATACGACAGATTGGCCCATATGGTGGTTGCCGACTCCGGATATGGTTCTGAGGAAAATTACCGTTTCATGTCTGAAAACGATATGGAAGCCTACGTCAAATACAACTACTTCCACATGGAACAGCGACCCGGATTCAAACCGAATCCGTTCAAGGCCGAAAACTTCTATTACAATGAAGAACATGACTATTGCATCTGCCCCATGGGACAAAAGATGCGGAGGACAGGAACCGGGCATGTGAAAACTGCATCCGGATATGTAAGCGAAAATGCCAGGTACAGAGCCGTCAGATGTGAAGGGTGTCCGTTGAGATGTCTATGTTTTAAGGCAAAGGGAAACAGGACAATAGAACTGAATCACAGACTCAGGAAATACAGGCAGAAAGCCAAAGAATTACTATGTTCCGAAGAAGGACTGAAACACAGAGGGCAAAGATGTATAGAACCGGAAGCTGTGTTCGGGCAAATAAAATATAATATGAACTACAAACGTTTCCGCCATTTTGGAAAGGAGAAGGTCTTTATGGACTTCGCATTCTTGGCCATTGCCTTCAATATAAAAAAGATGTGTGCAAAAATGAGAAAAGAAGGTATAGACTGGATGATTAAACTGTTTTATAAACTTGTACCCGCTCTTTTCAGATGGGGGGAACACATTTATCAAACAAATCTTCAAAAGAGCGCAGCTTGAAGAAGGTTTACTGATTCTTTATAGGTGATGAAAAAAAGAAGGCGTATCGTTCATTACGACACACCTTCTTTTGCATTTATAGGGTTCATGGTTGCTATGTGTTTTCTATGGACTTTTTTATCTCTTATTTGCATTTCCCTATTTTTCGCTATCGTAAATGACATCAAGTAGTTCATTTGCAAGTTTTCCATCTGTGATTTTAATAATGTTGTCTTCCTTTGTTACATAGCCAAGTATATTGACACTGCCATACCAGACCGTGGACTTATCTATGATGCACGAGGATAATGATAGTTTAGGTACAATCTTTACATATAATCCCAAACTTTTTAGATAATTCGTCTGATTGCTTTCTAGCGATGTGAGAATTGCCACTTGAATACCACTCGTATGGAGCTCTTTGATCGTTTTAACAAATGTGTTTCGTTCTGTATGATAGAGCTTTGGAGAAGATATGACAATAGATTGTCTTGAACTTTTCAAATTTTCTATAAATGTCAAGCAGAATGTGTTGCCATTGAAAATCTGTTCTTCATACGATGATATATTCAAGTCATTTGTATAATCAAACAATGTTGGACTATCTTTTGACAGTATACGATAACCAATGGCAGAGTATCCTTTTAGGCGTTTACGATACATGTTCTCACAAACAGGTTCGTGTATATCAATATAGTCGTAAATACGGACATCTTTCTTGCTCTCATTCTCACGGTGCAAACGTCCTGCATATTGTGCTACCAATCCTTTCCATGAGATTGGCAATGCCAAAAACAGTGTATCAAGTCGTGGATAATCAAATCCTTCTCCAACATATTTTCCTGTGGCTACTATTACAAGAGGGGTGTCTTTGGATATATCATGTAATTTTTGTAGAGTTTCTCTCTTGTTTTTTGCAGTTCCTTCTCCTGTGAGTTGTATGATGTTGGCGATATGCTGCTTCAACATTCTGGCAAGCAATTCTACATGAGAAGTTCTGGCTGTAAGTATTATAGGTGTTCGACCTGCCGCTACAACATTAAGGACATCCTCTATAATAAGATTATTCCGTATTTCCGATTCAGCGAGAAATTGTGATAGTACCGTAAACGATTGTTTGTCATCGGTAACAGGTCTGTAAGATGTAAATCTCGGCACAAGATAACGCTGGAACGACTGCTTCTGTATCTGTGCCTTGGTATCGGTAGAAAAACGAATCGGACCACATTGCATGAAGATAATAGGCTGCAAACCATCTTTACGAATGGGTGTGGCAGTAAGTCCATAGACATAATATGCCATAACGTGCTTTAATACATTCTCGAATGTTATGGAAGATACGTGATGGCACTCGTCCACAATGACCATCCCGTATTCTTTTACAAAAGGCTTGACTTCGTCATTGTCAAAACACGATTGCATAAGCGCTATATCAATAACGCCATGCAAAGTGTTAGAGATAGAATCCAAGCACCCGACTGGAGAAAAAGTCTTCTTCCTGCCTCGTTTCTTAGGAATCTCATCTTCTGTAAAATCAATGTTAAGAAATTCTGACAGACGTTCATGCCATTGCATAAGCAATGCTTTGGAGTGTACCAGAATAAGTGTATTTGTCTTTCTTCGTGCAATCAGAGCTGCCGCTGTAACAGTCTTTCCAAAGGCTGTCGTTGCAGACAATACTCCGTTGGAATATGGCATGAGGGCATTGATGGCATCCAACTGTTCATCGCGTTCCTTTCCATTGAATGTTACGACAATAGGTTTTCCATGATTTGTATTATCAACTATTTCATAATCAATCTTGAGGGAATACAGCATGTCGATGATGGCATCCTCGCAACCCCGAGGCATTGCAAGATATTCATCGGTAAAATCAGCACGACAGATAATACGAGGAATATTATATGTGGAAATACGCATCGCCTGTTTGCTGTAAAATTCAGGATTTTTGAACGCAGCAATATGTTTCAGGTGATTGGTAACTTTATCTGAAAAAGATTTTAAAGGAATATATATCTTGTCGGATTTATACATTATAAGCCTGCCGTTAAAGTCTTCATGTGTAATATTTTGTATGATTGGAGTTTCCCACGGTTTACTTTCCGAAGATGTGGTCAATGTTCCAAAATCTTCCTGCTGATGTTGTGTCAATAATGCATCTACGGCACTTTCATCTATTTTTCTTACATTGTACAGGTATGCCCATTGATCCTGGAATGGAAGAAACTGATCATCTACAAAAACGCTGTTTCCTGCTTTTCTGGCTTTTCCTTGTAATGGTAATGCAATGAGATTGCCGAATCCACCTTCCGGTACTTTATCCTGATTGGGGAAGAAGCGATCGTATGAATCGAATGTTATTCGCCCATTACGCTTCATGGCTTCCGTAAGAATTGTATTGCCTAATTTCCTTGCTTTGTAGGCTGGTATAGGTTCATCAAAGAAAGTCCACACATGCGCACCTTTGCCGGAGCGTGAGCTCTATGCTGAATGGGATTCTCCACTCTCTACAAATGGAAATAAACGCCAATACATCATTCTTATATCCATGAGTTCAATTTTTGTCATCAAAATCAGCACACAAGAAAGAACATTTATTATCGGAAGTAACAACATACAGGCCGATAACATCGCATCCGTTCTCATCTTTACCTTCCAAATGTCGATATATGTCTTGATTTGTTAACGGTGCAAAATTACGGTTGGGACATTCTGTGCATTTATGCATTTTCTTGTTGCATATTCCTCTACGCCATTCGTTGATACAGACAGGTTGATAGCCACCCCTTTCTGTGGTTTTGCTGAACCATCGTCGTGCAAATACATCATCTCGCCCCTTGAAAAAGCTACGGAATAATGCAATTTTCTCATCAAGAGAGAGTTTGATTGAAGGGTATATTATGGAAGAGAATGCTGCGTTTTCATCAGGACATTTGATTGAGGAATAAACTATACCATGCTGTGAAAGTATTGACTTCAGTTCTTCATTTTCAGAAAGCAGGGCATCGTATTTAATGACAAGCGCATTGTATTTCTCTTGAATATTGTCCATATGTTATTTTGTTGTCATTAAACCACATAGCAATGCAATTCCAAAACTCAGAAATGTTCCGGCAAGGACATACTCTGTCTTTGCAGTATCCGTGTCTTTGAATCGAAGTATGGATTTTGCGGCTATGATAAAACCGATTGCTTCATATTGCCCAATGATAACGAATATGATTGTGAGAATACGCTCTAAATTTCCAATCAACGCTCCTGCATTTTTGATGTTTTCACAGGACAATGTCTCTCCAACTTGATATTTCTTCAAGACTAACTTAATCAGGATATTGGCAGGTTTGATGCACAATAATATCGCCAATATGAACAGAGGTATTGAGAAACTGCCATTGCAATCCATTGATTGGATTAGCAACTTTGTTGTAGTGTCAAAGGAAGACGCCACTATAATCAGTATAGACAAATGAGCAATCTGATCAATAACAAAATTCCATAATCCTTTGGGGCTATATGTTTTGATAACATCTATTACCAGATGGGAAAAAGCAATGGCAAGAGCATAAAATCCGAAATCATAAATAGGAACAACTACCCATGACACGCCACCGATGATAAGCGAATGCACATACAGGAACCAGCTTTTGAATTTCATTTCCTCTTTCTGTGCACAGTATTTATCATTTTGCAGGTAAAAATCGCCTGTAACATGTGCCAATAGCAGACTTAAAAACAACCAACTATTCATATTCTTCAAAATTTATCTGTTCAAAATATTTTATGGTTTCTTCTATACAATACCATTTTGTGGCTGTAGAAGCATTGTTTACACTGGCTTGAGATATACCCAATTTCTTGGCAATGTCTGCCTCTTTGAAACCAAGCAATTTATAGTAAACGACTTCACTTTGGCGTACTGTCATATCATTTAATATGGCATCGGTCAGTAGGGCTATGGTTTGCAATGGGGCAGATAATTGCTTTTTACTTGTTTGGACAGACATCGTTCCCTTATTCAAGGGACTCATTTCCTCAAGCGCACGTCCTGACAGATATATGGCCTCACCATCCCAAATACCTTGTTCGGTGTCCACTATCCTCATATCTCCGATACCAATGGCCATCCGTATTCCGTATGTCTGGAAATTTTTCGTCTTTTCATTTTTAACTGTGGAAAAAGATTTGATGCAGGATTTGATTATAAAGGCTATCCGGAATGCGTTTGATAAATTTTGCATTACGCACTCTATATAGTCCCCTTTGATTTGGCGACCTTCAAAATCAGGATAACTTACTTTTAGCAAGCCAAATAATGATTCTATCCTTTGCTTTAATCCTATAGTTTCATTCACAGACAAGGACGTGGATGCTACTATATCCGCTGAAATTGTTGCAAACATATTATTGTTCATTAATTTGATGACAAAGGTATGAATATTCTTCTATTTCACCAAGAATTATAGATTAAATAGTCTATAATTATGGAATATAGATAAATAAGTCTATAATGATAATTTATATACAATATAACCTATAATCAAGTAGGAAGAAAACTACTTCGTTTTCCTCCTACTCGATTCACTCTAAAAAGTTTTACCGGGCAGCTAAATCTTTAATGGGACATACAAACGTCAGAACCACGCAGATTTCTGTTGTGTGTACGTTGGTGTGCCCCAACATTCGACTTGTAATGTAAAGGTCACCGCCGGCTGCCAAGGTCAATGTGGAAAAGGTGTAATAAGTGCGTAACGACTATCCGCAAGATGCAGGACGAGGTCGGCTTCAAGTCCGTACCTATCACGATAGTAGGATATGTGACTGTCGAAGTCGGCTTTATATGCTCGAAGATCTCTAATGCACATTTGTAATCCCAAGATAACAACAAACAAATCTATATGGTTTTTACAGAATTCACAAAACATCTTATTGTTCTTTGTTTTTGTTTGCCACAACTAACCCCTATAGATTGGCACAGTAGAAATTTAGTGGGAATAGAGCCAACTCTTCGCAATTCTGCAAAGAAAGAATTTTCTGTCCGCCACTCCATGCATAGTCCAAAACAATTTAATTCCGGCATTAATATAGACCTAATCATATATCATCTTGAATTTTCATACTATAATCTGCTTTCAGCGGTTTCAGTTTTATCCGCAAACGCTTTGCCAGAAGGAGATAGCGGCTGAAGGCGGAACATATTGCCCCTTGCAGGAAGGTATTGTAGGCAAGGGGTAGTGCTTTCAGCGCTTTCAGCTTTTTCAGACTTGTCGGTAGACCTATCTATTGTGAGGTGAAATGTAGGCTCTGTTTGGTTATAACAGCGCCTCTGTTACCATGAAATGCAGGCTTTATTTTACTATAATAGAGCCTCTGTTGGAAATAAGTATAGAAGGAGCCGGAGTTATACACATTCGCTTTCAGGAGTGCTTTCAGGCTCAAACGCCGATGAACAGGGACTTTGGTGAAGAACTGAAGGCTGAAGGCGGTTTTTCTTTTTAATAGTTAGTGGGAGATTTAACTGCAATTAGTAGGAGAATTCGGATTGCTTCAGTACCGGATCGAACAATTCATATACATATTATTTTGTGCCTCACCGTATCTCCAATTTTTCAGATTAAGACAAAATTTAGCAACACCAATTTTCTACTGAGCCAATAGATTTCCAAAACGTTGATGTGTCTTTATGAATATGGGTACTCAGTGGTATTTAGGAAGTCTCAAATAAAATCGATAAATAAGCGATTGAAATATTAAAGAAGGGAACCGTAAACTGATGATTTACGGCTCTTTGTGCATTTAATGAGCATGGTTGCTATATAGCATTATGCCAGTGTGATAAGAAAGGTAGTGATAATGTGATAATATCCAGCTGTTTTTGACTTACAAAGAAAGAACCAAATCTACTAAGAGAACGGCTGTTTCCGGTTCATTTTTGGGTGCATCTTTGGGTTTCCATGCCACAACGAACCGTACAGATGCAGATTTCACCTTATAACCTCTTTCTTCCCACTCTGATAATGTTTCTTGCATTTTTAATGATAACTTTGCTACAGGTTTGTTAGTGGATGAGCTAAACAAAAAGAAATCATTGTAATTCAGAGAATCTCCACCTCTCAATGCTAAAACTTCCTGCTTACGTTCTTTGAAGAATCCTAGATAGACATCTTTATGAGAAAGCTGTAGTATAATTTCTTCGGGCATATCATATTGTCGTTGGTCGACAAAATATCGGTCTGCACTTAAACGATTAAAGCAGTCACCGTTCGTATGTATAAACAGTCGGTTTTTCGCACGAGTTATTCCTACATAGTACTTGCGCATCAGATAGTCATCTTTTGAATAATTATCAGATATGAGCATATACACGTCGTCAAACTCTCTGCCCTTGGCTTTATGAATGGTCGATACCACTACTTCTGCTTCTGAAACATCACAAAAGTCTTCCACCGATGATTCAAATACAAACTCTTTGAAGTCGCAGAGGTATTTGGCTTTGTTGGTTTGTTCGAACTGCTCTACACAATGCTTTACATAGGTCAGACTTAGACTACCATTATAAGTAGAAAAGGTGGCATGTTTGGCTTCCTCCCATAATTCTTCTGGAATCAGAGGTGTCTTCGCTCGTTTATCTATATACCGCAGGAGATATCTTATTTCGGCTATATTCCAGAAGCGTAAACCATCCATTGACTGTATTAATTTACTGTTTATGCCATGTTTCCGTAAAAGGGCCATCAGGATAACAGCCTCTTCGTTTGTTTGGGTGAGTACACACGAAGTACCCTTGTCTTTATGTTGAAGTAATTTTTCAACGAGTGGCTGATACATGCACTTTGATTGATGGCGTGTTACTTCGACCCAACCCTCTTCTTTTCTCATGGAGATAATGGGCGTACTTTTTATTCTTTTGTCAATGGCTCTCAAGAATTGGTTGGCAAAATTCACCGGATGGCGTGCACTGCGGTAATTCTCGGTCATCTCGACAAATTTACTTCCGCTTTCTTGTGTTAGCCGGTACATATAGTCGGAATCAGATCCACGGAATTCATAAATGTTTTGATCATCGTCTCCCACTGCTATCACACGCATTTCCTCATTATTGGCCATCAGAGCTTTTAACAGTGCAGATTCTTCAACTCCCATATCCTGCGCTTCGTCTATGACCAGTACCGTCTTGCCTATTTTGTTAGGCTCTACTTCTCCTTGACTGATCATCTCGGCTGCTTTGGCAACGATATTTTTTGCATCTTCAAGATTTCCTATCCGTCCCAAGAGGTCGAAACAATAGGAGTGGAATGTCTTTATTTCAATAAAATGAGCTGCATTGCCTATCAATTCCATAAGCCTCTGTTTGAATTCTGTAGCCGCTGCCCTTGAAAACGTCAGCATTAGAAGTTGTTCGTGTTTTACGTCTTCAAGTAGCAGAAGTGAGGCAAGTTTGTGAACCAATACTCGTGTTTTCCCGCTGCCCGGTCCGGCTGCAACCACAATGCAATGTGAATCCTTATCAGAAATAATTTCCATTTGACGTTTGGATAGTTGTCCGAACAACTGCTTGTATTTCTGTGGTGTTAAATTACGTTGTATTTCGCTTACTCTGTCCCCTTTGAAGTATTTTGTAATAAACTTCCTGTAATCCATTTGGAAATAGTCTTGGACATATCGCAGGGCTGTGTTGTAATCCTTCACCATCAGATTGGCATATTCGCCCACAATATGTATTTGCTGAATCTTCTGTTTGTAGAATTCGTTGAGCATTCGGTAATCGTCCTGCTTATATCTTGATTTGTTGTCTTTTATCCTTTGGATATTCATGGCGTTATAAAGAACCAAGAAGCCGCCTTCAAGTTTTAGCGCACCGATTTTGGATAAGTACAGAAGTGCTTCTTCCACGTCTTCCAATTGAATGTCATCGAGGTCGCCGAAAAGGGATTGGTGACTTGATTTTATTTGATTCAGAAGTTCTACTACAGAAAATTGGATAGCCTTATTCGGTGAATCTCCTGTTTCCGTATCTGAGGCGATCTTGTATAGCCATTCTATGGCGAAACGACTTATTTCCAATCGCTTTTCCAAACGCTTGATGGTTGATTCCAAGTCTGCCAAACGACTTATTTCTATATTATGAACTGCATCCTCTTTCTTGCGGGTATAGCCTTTGACAGTGAGGAAATAGAGTAGTGTCCGAATATCTTTTTCTTTGGATGTCTTGATCCCGTTGTTTATTGCATTGTCATTCAGTTGCTTGCATGATATTCGCAAGGACTCGTCAGGAATATGGCTGAGGATATATTGTTCAAGTTTTGCAAAACGTTCGAGGAGTGTTTGCGATTTTCGTTCCGAGTCACCTGCATCCAATAAATAGGCAGATATATCTTTACTGTCTGCCAATATGCCTTCTTGCCGCATTCGTTCCACTACGGATATTACTTCTCTTTTGCTGATTCCCAGAATATCTGCCAGATAATCAATCCGCGATTCTGCTTCTGAATTTTGAGCTTTGGATATGTGTTTTTGGGATATCAATGATTTGATGATTCGGACTGCCTTTTCTATTTCGTCACGGTCAAAGAGTAATGACATTGATATTCGCTTTCTGGCTTCATCCATGTTCTTTACTGTGATGCCTGTGGCATATACGTGAGGTACATTATTTCCTCTTATCAAGTATCCACTTTGTTCCAAAGCTGCTAATGCTGTTCGTACGCGAGTTTCAATATCAGACACCGAATCGTCCCATCCTGCCTGCCGGGCAATTTCCAATGCAGAACAGCTGACTTTCTTGCGTTGTCTGGTAAGGTCTTTTATGGCTTTCCATACCTGTTGTATTTCACTGATACTTAGTTTTGTCTGGTTCAGTAGTATAAAATGTTTGTCCAAATCATTGTCACTATAAAGCACATAACAACGTGCGCTGAGGCCGGGATCACGACCGGCTCTGCCTGCTTCTTGAATGTAGTTCTCCAGTGAATCGGAAATGTCATAATGTACCACGAGACCGACATCTTTTTTGTCGACCCCCATACCAAATGCGGACGTCGCCACGATGATGGGTACTTGGTCATTCATGAATGCGTCTTGGTTGGCAATCTTTTCATCAGACTCCATTTTGCCATTGAAAGGAAGTGCCTTATAGCCGTCACGGGTTAATCGGATTGCCAGTTCTTTCGTTCGTTTGGTACGTGATACGTAAATAATGGTCGGACAAGTGGATTCAGCCACAAGTTCTCTTAGCTTTAAATATTTATCATTGTCATTGTCGGCATGTATGACGGAATAACGCAGATTTGTTCTTGAGGCTGTTGATGCGAATAATTCCAAGTCCACATTCAATGTTTGTTTGAAATAGTCGCAGATGTCTTGTATTACTTTTTGTTTTGCCGTAGCCGTAAAGCAGGATACGGGTATTGGATTCTTGCATTTTTTCTTTTGCTGGTATTCTCGGATGAACTTACCTATGTAGAGATAGTCAACTCTGAAATCCTGGCCCCATGAAGAAAAGCAATGCGCTTCGTCTATCACAAATCTTACAACGTGGCGTGCTATTAATATTTTCTCGATGGTTTTTGAACGAAGCATTTCGGGAGAGATATACAAAAGCGAGGCTTCTCCGTCTTGTACTCTTTGTATGGATAGTGCTCTTGTGATGGGGTCTAACATTCCATTTATGGTTACGGCATCCGTGATGCCTCTGTCAGCAAGGTTGTCTACCTGGTCTTTCATCAAGGACTGCAAGGGGGAGATAACAACCGTAAGCCCGTGTACAGAACGTCCTGCCATGAGTGCAGGCAATTGGAAGGTAAGTGATTTGCCACCACCGGTAGGAAATATCGCCAGCAACGATTTGCCTTTCACCGCAGTTTGAGCAGCTTGTTCTTGCAGTGGCTCACCTTCGTATGTCCGGAAGCGTTCATATCCGAAAAATATTTTTAAGTTATGAAGCACGTCCAGTTGTGTATTGCAGTAGTCACAGCCTTCCCGGCAACTGGTGTGGCGCAGGAGTTTGACAATAAATTCCACTTCCGGATAATTGTAAAGCACCCATCCGGGAGTGATGGAACGATAATCGGTAGTCTCAATGAGAGCCAATGCATACGCTAATCCGCATGGATATTGTTTGATGAGCATGTCAAGATCAGCATGTTGGCAAATCTTTCCTGCATACAGTTTTTTGATAAGCTCAGGTATTCCTTTGTTGATATACTCCGCATTTATGATGCTGAGAAATCCATCAAACTCTTTTTGCCCCTTTAGTAACGATGCGAATAATACGCGCTTCTCTTTCGGCAATGAATTCCAGCATGCTATTTCGTCCAGTAACAAGTCGTTTGCTTTCTTGCAATCGTTTACCGGATTGTTCATCTGTTCACTAATTAGTTTATCATCTTTCACAAGCCTATGGTAAGGGCGTTCCGGGAACAATAAAGGTGAGACATAAAGTGTATCCACTAAAATCCAGCGGCATGTTTTGTCTGTGAACAGATATTTGGCATCATGATGAATGATATTGTGACCGCAAATGTAGTCTGTATCACAAAGAAAATCAAACAATTCATCTTTGGAAGTTTGATGGAATGTCGTGCCATCGTGTAGGAGTGCTCCTATATCATGGATTTTATGATCTTGCAGGCCAACTTCAACATCTATTATGGCATAGTGGAGGGCACTAAATGGTACAGGTGTAATTTTATTACTGATGACATTGTTTCTATCCTCAGTTTTCTTAATTCCTATGAGTCTGCTCCATATTGACATATAATAAATTGTTTTATAATGTGAACTTATTATGTATCTGCATCGTTTTTTATTATTGATCGGGTAAAATACCCCAATATCACTTACAAAGGTAAGGATAAAATGAATAATCTGTTAAAATAACCGTTCCCTTTTTAGTTTTAAATGACTATTATTCTATATTGGAAAGTTCATGTTGCAAGCTTTTTATTAAAACAACTGATGTTTCACAGAGTATTTCTGATAGCTGTTTCAGTAATGGGAAAATTTAGCTTCCTTTGGAGTAAACCGGTTAAAAGAGATCATAAGTGTAAAAACTTTAATTTGTTTCCTCAAAAGGTGGTATATTTGCATCGGTTTTAAAGATTGTATGTTATGGAATTACCAAAAGACCCGATGATGTTGCTCAGCGTCATCAATATGAAGCTGCGCGATTGTTATTCTTCACTTGATGAACTATGTGAAGATATGAATGTAGACAAGGATGAATTAGTGAATCAGTTGAAAGCTGTGGGCTTTGAATATAGTGCGGAACATAATAAGTTCTGGTAATTATTTTCTTGTTTACATCTTATAGATAGACTACTTGAAGTGTCTCCATCGACTTTACAGAAGATATGGAGGCACTTTGTGTATTTTATGGGTCGCTTCTCTCTTACTCTTTCCTGTTAATAAAAGCAAAATACAGAATCCTGTATTTAACTTCCCCTCTCTTCTGCGTTCTAACAAATAAAGCTTAGAAAAAGAATGAATGATAAACGAGAATAAAATTCGTGAAGCTTGTACCTTGAATCGTGAACGGGGATTCAAGATGCTGATGGACTCTTTTCAGGTACCGATATATAATTATATCCGTAGGTTGGTCGTATCTCATGAAGATGCGGAAGATGTGCTTCAGGAAGTCTTTATCCGGGTGTTCCGGCATATCGATCAGTTTCGCGAAGAAAGTTCACTGTCAACCTGGATTTACCGGATTGCCACGAATGAGAGTTTACGCTTGCTGAACAGTCGTAAAGAGGGGAAAGTTGTTTCTGCAGAAGAGGTTCAGGAAGAGTTGATAGGCAAGTTGAAGGCTTCCGATTATATTGATTATGAGAATGAGCTGGCAGTGAAGTTTCAGGAGGCCATTCTAAGTTTACCGGAAAAGCAACGGATCGTATTCAACTTACGCTATTATGATGAACTTGAATATGAAGAAATTGCCCGTGTATTGGATAGTAAAGTGGATACACTAAAAGTGAATTACCACTATGCAAAAGAGAAGATAAAGGAATATATATTAAACAGATAGAATGATGAAAAAGGATTTTGATTTTGACGATATGGGCAAGCGTACACCTTACCGTATCCCCGATGGATTCTTCGAGGACGTGCAGCGAAAGGTGATGGAACGTGCCGGAGTGAAGCAACATCGGAAATCTCACATGAAGCTGATTATTTCTACGGTGATTGCCGCGGCAGCAGTATGGGTCGGATTTCTGTTTGCTTCGTCTTTGAAACAGGCAGATGAGGCGAAAACACCTTCTTCGAATGTATTAGCCAATGGTATGGAACCTGTAGATAGATGGATTAAAGAGCTGTCGGATGAGGAGTTGGAAGAACTCGTCAGCTTCTCTGAAAATGATATATTTTTAAATTAAATAACTCAATCATTATTTTAAACGTGAAGATTATGAAGACTAAATTTGTTTATGTGATTTTGGTTGTTCTTTTGATGGGAAGCCAGATGACTTTGTCTGCACAGAATGCAGATAACAAAGAGAGAAAACAACGTCCTACACAGCAGCAAATGATGCAAATGCAGGTGGACCAGATGGTAAGAACATTGATGCTGGATGATGCAACAACTGCCAGATTTACTCCGGTTTATGAGAAATATCTCAAAGAATTGCGCGAATGCCGTATGATGAATTTCAAGCCGAGAACAGAAAAAGCTAAAGCTACAGATGCCAATGCTAAAAAAGAACGGCCGTCCATGACTGATGAAGAGATTGCAGCCATGTTGCGGAATCAGTTTACTCAAAGCCGTAAAATGTTGGATGTCCGTGAAAAGTATTACAATGAATTCAGCAAGATACTTTCACAGAAACAAATTCTGAAGATTTATCAGCAGGAGAAGATGAACGCTAATAAGTTCAGGAAGGAGTTTGACCGCAGAAAGGGACAGAAACCGGGACAAGGACATCATCAGGGACAAAGACCTCGCGCTCCACGTCCAGGCCAGAAATAAAGAAGCTATCAGAGGTTGTGTAACAAGTCCTATTTTAACGATTTTACCCCTGCCAGAATATGCTTTGGCAGGGGTGATTTCTAATTACTGAGACCTGTTAGACTGCCTTTTTTAGCGTTACCGGATTGTATATTCTTAGGCAGCGGTGCTACGGATGTTATCACTTTTTAGTAATAACAGGCTTATAACAGTGCGATATTATTCCAGACTTCTTAGCCATGCAATTTCTTCTTTCCATTTACTTTCATCCGGTGTTTCCAGTATCAATGGTATATTATCGAATCTGGGATCTTGCATCAATCTTTCAAAAAAGGCTTTTCCAATCAACCCTTCACCGATGCTATCGTGACGGTCTACATGGGTACCCAGTGCTTTTTTTGAATCATTCAAGTGCATACCACGAAGGTAATTGAATCCCACTTCCTTGTCAAATTTATCAAAAACGTTATCGTATTCATTGACAATATCGTAACCGGCGGTATAAGTATGGCACGTATCGAGACAAACGCCTACTCGGCTCTTATCGTTTACCCGGTCAATGATATATTTCAGTTGCCAGAATTCGCTTCCTAGATTACTGCCTTGTCCGGCTGTGTTTTCAATAACTGCTGTTACTCCTTTTGTTTTTTCTAAAGCGAGATTAATGCTTTCTGCAATAAGAGACAGGCAATCTTCTATTGATATTTTATTGAGAGAGCTGCCCGGGTGGAAATTTAAAAGCTTCAATCCAAGTTGCTCACAACGTTGCATTTCATCCAGAAAAGCGATACGGCTTTTAGCAAGCCCTTCTTCCTCCGGATGCCCGAGATTGATAAGGTAACTGTCATGTGGCAGGATATATTCCGGTTGGAAACCATATTTCTTACAATTCTCTTTGAAGAGGCCGACACTGTCTTGGGTTAGAGGTTTACTTACCCATTGACGTTGATTCTTGGTGAATAACGCAAAAGTGTTTGCTCCTATCTCGTGCGCATTAATAGGTGAGAACTCTACGCCACCTGAGGCGCTAACGTGTGCTCCGATATATTTCATTGTTCTTTCTTAATTTATATTACTCTGCAAATATAACTTTTTTAAAGGAGTATATGTTTGTGGAGAGAATTCTTTTTGGCTGCTGCAAGAGAAGAGTCTTAGTGTTGCCAATGGAAGGAGTAGGGTAGAGGAGGAATCGTTTCCGATAATGATGAAGTCGCCTCTCCCGCGAAAGGGGCAGGGAGAGGCTGTGGCTTTTTACAGTTTGTATTTTAATGACTGTTTCTTTCCGTTTATTTTCACCTCGACATCCAGACCGTTTTCATCGAACGCTTTGTTCTTGAATTTAGCGTTAAGTTTAGGAGCATCTGTGCTTTTCTTAACCGGGTAGATAACAGTGATGTAACGTACAGCTTCTTCGCTGTCTTTCTTCACGTTGAATGATACATTCATACGTTTGTAGCGTTTGCGATAAGCTGTTGAGCACCATCCCGGTTCTTTTTTCATACTCATGCCGGCAGGGCCGAAGCATTGCAGTTTCATGTTACTTCCATCTTCAAACTGTGTCAGGAATGTCATGTCTTCGCGACTGTTGGCAATTTCTCCTTTCGGCATCTGATAGTGGAGATTGATAGAACCTTTACCACTACCTACCATTTCATCTACAATGACAAAATAGGTATTATCGACGAAGAAAACAGAACGACGGTGTTTCAGATTCTTATAACTCGGATTCTCGGTAACTAAAGTTTGGATAGTACCTTCCGGTTGCCATAACTTAGTAACAGATTCTGTTGTATCTAAGTTCTTATTGTTCAGAGTTACTGTGTTGTGAACACAAGTCTGGCGGTGCCAGTTACGTTGTTCCATTACTTCGCCTTCACCGGCGTATACATACGAACCTGAATCCGGGAATAAGTTCTTGCCATTGAACCAAAGTTCAAATGTTCCATTATCCGGCTGACAGTGCCAGAAGGCTTTCGGACCTGCCTTTACGACCATTTGGGTAGCATCCATTCCCCATGAATTACGGAATACAAAGAAGCCTGATTTCAGGAAACCTTTAGACATATAATCCGGCAATACACCTTCTTTTCCTTCTGTCGCAAAATATCGGATTGCCTGGTTCTTCGGGAACAGTTTGCTCCATGACTTGTAGTTTTTCACCATTTCTTTCTTGGTTGTCAACTTGGCGTCGCTGAAACAGGGATTGGTGTAATCAGGGAAAGAAATGTTTGCATAGAACATAATCATGTTTTCAATGGTATCCAAATAGTCTTGAGGGAATTCCTTACGGAATCCATTAGCATCTGCGATACCTAAGGCTTTACAGAAAATGTTAATGGCTGCCAGGTGATAATGCGGGTCAAGTTCGAACTGTCCTCCATCTTCGTATACCTGTACGTGAATTTCACGGTTCAGAATGTCGATACCACTTTTTCTCCATGCCGGAGCATCTTTGAATTCCGGGAAAAAGGCACCTGCGTAAATCATGCGTTGAGCTTCGAACAGTAAATGGTTGCCTTGCTCCGAGTAATTAGCAAGGATATGCGCGGCATGCTTGTGATAGTTCACCAGGAATTCGGTCAGGAAGTCCGGAGTGAAAGAAGGGGAGGGAAGGAATAGCTGGAACTGTGAAGTCTGGTCTTGCAGACGATTGCTCACTTCCAAAGGGCGCCATGCAAAACGTACATTTTCTACTTCACCTTTGATTTTTCCATTACTGACCAGCTCATATTCTTCCTTGTTCATCTTCACCAATGGATTTTTTTTTATCCAATCGATATACTGGTGTGCCCATTCTTTAGCATATTTTTCATCACCGGATATACGGTAAGCTTTACCCATCGGAGTGAACCATTTGTGGCGGTGCAACTGCCAGCGGAGCTCATTATCTTTCACCGGCCAGTATTGCCAGTTGATATCTTCTCCATAATTGTAAGAAGGTTGGTAACCTTTGTGCACGAAGAATGTATGTTTCAATCCGTCATCGGCCCATTGCTGTTCTTCTTTGCTGATGGTCAGTTTGTTCAGATTGATATCCGGAGTTTTTACATGGGTACGTGCACGGTAATAATCTAGTAATGCTTGGGCAGCATCCTCATCTTTGCCTTCCTGATGCAAGGCTTTTACTTTTTCCAATCCCGGATAGTCCATGTTAAGAAAAGAAAAGACTTCGCTTTTCAACTCCTGAGCGTACCCTTTGCTTACAAAACAAGTGATTGTCAGCAGAGCGATATACTTTAAAGTTTTATTCATGATATAATAAGTATTATAATTTAATGTATTAGATATCTTTGTAGTTGATGCCTTTCAGATTCATGAATCTCTTCAATGCTTCCAGGTAATAGTAGTCGGCATAGTTCAGCGGAGTGTCGATTTCAGAACCATTCGGCAGTGAACCTACAGAATGCATCAAAACGAATCCTTGATTGTCACCCGCTTGGGCGAGATATGCATTACTTGACAAGCTCTTCAGAATCTTTTCCGCATAATCCAGATATTTCTTTCCATCGGGAATCATTGTGCTTAGTTCGATGAGGGCCGAAGCGGTCACAGTAGCAGCAGATGCGTCACGTGGGGTTTCTGAAGTTACAGGAGCATCATAATCCCAATAAGGGATAGCATCGTCTGTTTTTACGCGATCCATAATCATGTCGGCTATTTTAACAGCGAAGTTCAGGAAAGTGCTGTCATTTGTTTCGCGGAAACAAGCGGTGTAGCCATATACAGCCCATGCCTGTCCCCGTGCCCATGAAGAATTATCGTTCTTGCCTTGGTGAGTTTGTTTCCGTTCTACTGTTCCGTCGTTGTTATAGCTTACTACATGCCAGCAAGTATAATCCGGGCGGAAGTGATTATGCATGGTAGTCATAGCATGCTTGATAGCGATGTCTTTATATCTATTGTCACCGGTTGCTTTTGCTACATTAAACAGGAGGTCGAGGTTCATCATATTATCGATAATCACCGGGAAGTTCCATGTTCCGAAGTCCCAGGAACGGATAGCACCGATGGAGTCGTTGAAACGACCACAGAGGTTATCGGCAGTTTCTTTCATCACTGCAGCGATCGTATCGTTCGGTGAAAGACGTTCTGCATTGCCGTAGCTACAGTTGACCATAAATCCCAAATCATGCGTACCTTTATAATAACGCACCGGATTCAGAAGATTGGTATATTCGATGGCTCGTGCTTTCAGTATATCGTTTCCTGTCAGTTCGTATGCATGCCATAACGAACCGGGGAAGAAACCGCTTGTCCAGTCGTAAACGCTGCAGAGGCGACGTTGCCCTAACTGTTCGGCTGTCGGTTGTGCACGTAGTGAATCTTTGAATGTTAATGAATCTCTTTCCAACTGTCGGCAAAGGAAATTCATATCATAACCTGTGCGGATAGAGCGGGGGAGATGACCTGTACTGCTAACCTCCTCTGCTGAAAGTAGTAATTGCGCAGACGCCACATCCAGTCCTTTTTTTATCCAACTGTAGTCTTCTTTGGGGGATGTCTGACACGACGCGAGTGCAATACTAACCGAAGCAAAGAGGGCAAGTTGCTTTTTCATATTATTCATTTTAGTGATTGTTTTAGATTGATTATTTCCATCCCGGATTCTGCTCAAACTGAGTACATATATCCATTTCTTGTTGTGGTATTGGGAGCAATTCGTTTTTATTCTTCTTCGTATAATCAACGCATACATAGAATCCGTCCCCACCGCTATACCAGTTTACTAAGTCTTGGGCTGTCTGTCTGATACTTTCGTAATAGATTCCCCAGCGAACCAAATCTTGGCGGCGGTGTCCTTCGAATGCCAGTTCATATGCGCGTTCATTGCGTACAGCCGATTGGAAATCTTTGTAAGACATACCGGTGGATAGGTCTGAACGTGGATTATCAGTTTCTACCGGAAGTCCGAATCCGCGTCTGCGCACCATATTGATAGCTCTGTAGGCTTCTTCTGTCGGTCCTTGTTTCCATTCATTCAGAGCTTCTGCATACAAAAGCAGTACATCGGCATAACGTAAGATATACCAGTTGATATTAGAAAGGTTGGCATCAATCAGATAATTAGCGCTACTGACATATTTTTCAGTGTCCCATTTTTGGGGACATACATTATCAATATATGATTTTTTTAATCCATCTTTTGCATCATCCAAAATAGCATCTTCAATATTACCGCTGTTATTGATTGCAATTTTCACTCCATTTTCACCGGTATCTGTGGATTTGCCATATTTGTAATCGGCAAAAGACAGTCCCCATCTTCTATCGTTCTGACGCTCTTTCCAGTCACGTAAGAAAGTCGGTATGACACGCCAGTTACCTGCATTGCGGACACTTCTGATTCCGTTAGCCTGTACTCCGTTCCATTTACCGATACGTCCGCACGGGTCGTTGGCAGACACCCCTGTTACTGTCGGAGCATAGAAACTTACTTCAATCAGACTTTCTGCTTCGTTCCAAATACCGTTACAGGTGTTTTTCCATAATTGTTCGTAATCATTAAGCAAATGATGTTTTCCGGATTCAACCAGAATTTTAGCTGTTTTTGCAGCATCTTCCCATTTACTTGTATCGTGAATCGGATAACCGGCCCAAGTGGCATATACTTTACTTAACAAACCGAGAGCTGCCCCTTTAGAGAAACGGAAACTATTGTCTGAACGTATATGATCATCGAGGGCGTAGGGCAGATTTTCGATGGCATATTTCAGATCTGCTTCTATAAACTTATATACATCTACCGGATCTGCCTGGGTGAAAGTGGATGGATGTAGGTGTGACTGGGCAGTGTTGGTAATTAGTGCTACATTACCGAACCAACGTACCAATTCAAAATAGTATAACGCGCGAAGGCAACGTGCTTCAGCCATGTAGATGGCAGCCGGCTTATAATTTTTTTCATCGTAATCTCCTATCCTTTGTTGCAGTGTCTCGATGAAGTTGTTTGCATCATAAATGGCACTATACAAGTTGGCCCAGGTAGTTGCAATTTCGGTTTGAGAACTGGTATAAGCATTGGAGGGAATGAGGCGAAGACCGTCTGTACTGTTTCCTTGTACTTTTGCAATGTCACTGGGTATGGTGAAATACATGGATAGATGGAAACCATATATACCATCTTTTACCATATTGCGATATACACCCAAGAGTACATTTTCGGCTTCCTTCGCATTTTTCATATAGTTTGTTTTTTCAATTTCTGTATAACTGGTTTCATCCAGCGAGCAAGATGAAACAGTAATAGCACAAGCTAATGTGTATAAATAGTATTTGAAATTTTTCATTGTCTTTTTGTTTAGAATTGAACTTCTACGCCAAATGTGAATACTCTGCTCTTAGGATATGCTCCCCAATCGAATCCCGGCATAAGCGGACTGCTTTTCATATTTACCTCCGGGTCGTAACCGCTATATTTGGTAAAGCAGAATAAATTCTGAGCTGTACCGTATATACGTAAACGGTTTATGTATGCTTTTCTTGTCCATTTGTTGGGGAAGGTATATCCCAATGTTATATTTTTCAGACGAAGGAATGAACCGTCTTCAATAAAGCGTGAATATAATTCATATTTGACATATCCTTTGGCAGAAGGAACACGATTGGAAGCATGTGTCGGAGTCCACCGGTCGGCAACTTCTGCCAGCTGGTTGCTACGCTCGTCTTGCGATTGTGTGTTGAACATACGTGTCGCATTATAAATGTCATTGCCGTATTGGAATTGGAACATGAAACTGAAATCAATGTTTTTATAATTGAAAGTGTTGGTAATACCGCCATACCAGTCGGGCTGTCCATTTCCGATTGTCGTACGGTCATCAGGAGTGATAACGCCATCCCCGTCCATATCTTTATATTTCACCATACCGGGCACTACTGTTTTTCCTGCATGAGTGCTGATATCTGCTATTCCGGGTTTTAATCGCATCGTTCCGTCAGGAAGCAGGTTGAAATCGGAAGTTTGATAAACACCGTCAAAAACATAACCGTACATCTGTCCAAGAGAAGAACCTACGATTGAAATATAGTCATTTCCGTTGAAATTACTATTGAACTTTGTTGCCGACTGTATGTAGGATGTTCCGCTTTGCAATTCTTTCAAGGTGTTTTTGATAAATGAAATATTAAAATCTGTTTGCCATGAGAAGTGGCGGGTCTTGATATTCGTAGAATTCATATTCAGCTCAATACCTTTATTCTGAATTTTACCGATATTTTGCCATTGAGAGTTGAATCCTGTTACATAAGCTAATTTTTGTTCAAGCAACAGATCTTTCGTTTTTTTGATGAAGAAGTCTGCTGTAAGATTCAGACGATTTTCAAAAAGACCAAGATCGATACCTACATTGGCAGTGGTGGAACCCTCCCATTTTAAATCCTTATTAGCCAATTGCTTAGGACTTAAAACTGTGGCAAGCTGTTGACCGAGTCCGTATTTGGAGGAGGTATATAAATCCATAGACAAATAATTGGTGATACGGTCATTTCCTACTGTACCCCATCCCAGACGAAGTTTCAGGTTGGATATAGGGGTGATATCTTTCATGAATTGCTCCTCCGATATACGCCATGCCGCAGAGAATGACGGGAAATATCCCCATTTGTTTTTTGCAGAGAACACCGTGGAACCGTCCGCACGAATAGTTGCAGTGAGCAAATAGCGATTGTCAAAACTGTAGTTGCCTCGTGCAAAGAAAGACAATTGTTTTTTATCGCTTCTGGATGTGGACACACTACTGGGGGTAGCACCGATTCCCAGGTTGTCATTGCCTAAATTGGCAAATGGGAAATCTTTTGCTTGACCGTACAGTAGTTCGGAGCTTCTGAATACGAACTCGTGTCCTAACATCATATCAAGTGAGTGTTTCTTATTGATTTTCTTTTTATAGGTTAATGTGTTACTACTCTGCCAACGTAGCTCTTTCTGCATTTGCGTGGAACCATATACACCACCGCTTCGGTAAGCTTGGCTGGATTCTTCGCCATAAAAAAGGTCTCTTCGGGTATTCGTCGTATTGTAAGTGGCCGCAGCCTTAAACGTGAGATCTTTCATTAATTTTATAGTTAATGAAGCGTTGATACCCCATAATTCAGATTGTCTTCTATCTTTAACTGCTTCTGCTTGTTTAATAGGATTAATTTGTGAATAAGTGGCGTTTTCACTTAGTTCCAATGGGTCGAATACCGAGTTTAAAAGTTCCTCATTGGTTACATGGTTACCACCGGTAGGACGGAAGCGCAATATGTTGGAAAGCATATTTAATGTCCCACCTGTTCCGGAGGTACCGATACCTTCTTTCACAGTGTTGGCATAGTTGACAGTGGCATCGAAAGTGATGGACTTGTTGATTTTTTGATTGATACGCAGTTTTCCGGTATTTTTCTTGTAACCACTGTTTTTAAAGATACCGTTTTCATCAAAATGTGAGAATGAAGCAGCATATTTAGTATCCTTGGTACCGCCGCTGATACTAAAATCATGATTTTGTGACCATGTAGGTTGGAACGATTCGCTTTGCCAATCAATTCCGGAATCGTTTACATAATCTTCTAAAGTTTGATGACGATAGGGGACGCCGTCTGAATCATTCCCTTCCTGGTAGTATGTCGTTTCATACTTGTTAGGATTGAGCTCTGTTTGTAATGCCACAAATTCATAAGTGCTGAGCATATCCAGCTTTTGAGGGATCTTCCGATAAGTTGCGGAACCGTTATAAGTAATCACAGGCTTCCCTTCTTTTCCTGATTTGGTGGTGACCAGAATTACACCATTAGCTGCGCGTGCACCGTAGATGGCAGAAGCTGAGGCATCTTTGAGCACTTGCACTGATTCGATGTCCGAATTGGCAATGTGGTCAATTCCGCCAACTTCAAATCCGTCCACAATATAAAGTGGAGAAGAGTCACCGTTTACTGTGCCGACACCACGAATTTTAATATCGAAACCAGAGCCGGGAGTACCATCGGATTGTGTGATTTGTACACCGGCAATTTGGCCTCCGAGAGCTTCGACCACAGAACCTGTTTTGAAGCCTTCGATGGATTTGGCTGCAACGGAAGATACGGAACCTGTCAGGTCGCTTTTCTTCATGCTACCGTAGCCGACTACCACCACTTCATCCAGCATTGCATTATCCGGTTCCAATTTGATATTCAGGTTTCTTTGATTTTTGATTTTGATCTCCTGATTCTTATAACCGATATAACTGATAATCAATGTTGCATTATGATGGGCTTTGATGGAAAATTTTCCATCAAAGTCTGTCACAACTCCTTTTTGAGTATTCTTCACTTGGACGGTCGCTCCAATTAGTGGAGTCTCTGTCTCATCAATAACTACACCGTTGACTGTAATTTCCTGTCCGAATGTAGTCATTGCAATCAGGAGAACCAAAAGGGTGAGATACCCTTTTTTGCTCCATGTATTCACTATAGATTTATATGTATTCATTATAAGATGTTTTTTATGATTAGAATTTAGTGTCGAACCAGATGGCTATAGGGGATATCTGTTTCCCACCGCTGACATTTTTAGGATTTCCATCTTTTACAAATGTTATCTGCCCAATCATGACTCCATTGGCATAGCCTTGTTCATCTTGCCATTTATTGGGGTTAATGGTGATGGCACAATTCTTGGATGCATCCACATACCCTAGTTTTTTTGCCATACTGGATGTGTCGTCATAATATGATAACGGCCATTTTTGTCCGTAATTGGGAGTCTTGGGATCATAATATGAATTCCATAGTTTGTTCATGAACGATGATGCTTTACTCGGTTGTCCATTAATATGCCCTTCCGGTCCGTTGATATTATAGTAGTTGAACGCTCTTCGATAATCAGCTACAAATAAACTGGGTTCTACACCGGAAATTGCAGGGGCTGTTGAAGTGCCGCCCGTACGTGGGTTTACTTGGAATACAAAGGGGGTGTAATTTACGGTTACTCCCTCTACGGCACCTGCACAATGAATAAATACCGGAACTTTTATTGTGATTTCACCGGGTGTTCCTTTTCCGGTTGTTGCAGATATTAGTAACATGAAGACTTTTCCGTTAGTCCAACCTCCATTGAATGTAATTTTACCGTTATGATCAATTTCCGCATGGGGGATTCCCGTAGTTGCATCTTTGCCCATGGTAGATTCTTTGATTGCCCAGTTAACCTCTATGCCTTCCGGTATGTCCGAATCTGCCACGGAAATGGATAATTTAGATAACTCATTCTTTGTTGTTACTCTGTATTGACTTGCATAATTTCTTGCAGGAGATAAATTCAAATTGTTTCCCCAATGTACGTATGTGAAATAGTATGGATTTTTTTGTATGTTCAATTTAAAAGAAGTCTGTAGCTCGCTTTTATTGTTTTTAGCTGATACAGTGATTGTATGCTCTCCTATAGGAATGTTATTCCCTTTTTTAGCAGATATGGTTCCCGTGGTAGGATCGATGCTTAAGTCGCTTAATCGGGAGTCAAGATTAACAAATGAGTATGTAACTTCATCACCTGTTATTTTATTGACGGGATGCTCAAAAGCGGCAGCCTGAATGATATTTTCCGTATTATTATAAGTAAATTCAGAAATAGGTGCGATATACTTAACTATGTTTATGGTATATGCATTATCAAAATCTTTGCTTCCATACTGGTTGGAAGCCGTAATCGATACATTGCAAGTTGTTCCGATTTCCAGTTTGTTATCAGCTGCCAATGTGATAATTCCGGTTGTAGGCTCAATACTTATCATCGAAGTCTGAGGGGTCGTAGATTTGATAGAATAAACCAATCCATCTGTAGAACCGATAAGTGCGGGGGCAGTTGATACATTTTGGGTGTTTTCTTCTGCTTTAACGGAGTTGGGAGTATAAGTTAAAGACAATGGCTGGGATGTTACATCTATTTCAATGGCATTCTCAAAAATACCCTCTTCCGATTCCTCATCCACAATTGCAGTGGTAAGTTTTAAATCAAGTACATATTTCCCTGGGGTGATATCGGATTTTCCTTTTGTAATGGAGATTGTTCCTTCATTTGAGATTTTGAAAAAGTCAAATTTCTCTATTAATTCTCCATTCTTGCGTACGTTAGCGATGATATATTTTTTGATTGATATATGATTCCCGTCACTCTTTACCCGTGCTGTTGGTAGCTCTACCGTGCTTTCATTATTAATAATGTCGGCAAAGTCGACTTTTATTTTATTAGGATCAACATAGATTCCTTCAGGAATGGCTCTCATCATATTGATAGATATGATATCTTTGAATTCATAAAAACTCCCATTAGAACGGCAAGAGATGCTTAAAGCATATAAACCGACAGCGAGTTCTTTAGTTTCGGATATAGAAACAGCTCCTGTATGGGGCTCTATCTGGAAACAATCAGTATCATATACTTCTCCATTGAGAGTGACACGGGTAATTGCAAAATCCGAGGGAGTTCCTCCGATATAAGTTGGTCCGGACATCTTAAAATTCATTGAGGGACCTATGTCGGTGACTCCGGCATAGAAGATTGCAAACTTTGTAGAGTCGGTTGTCTCAGGGTCTGTACACGAAACACCCGATATGCATAACCCTATCGTCATTAAGATTGCAACGAATCTTGAAGTCAGGTTTTGTAAATTTGATTTCATTGTTCTTAGATCTGTTTATTGATTATAATGTATAGGATAACTCATATTTTTCAGCACCAATGTTCACTTCTACGGAAGCACCGTTTGCATGGAACGTACCGGCGTTCTCTTCATTGTTGTCTGTGAACCGGGCGTTTATAGGTAGCTTTTCAAGATCGGCTTCTTTCTCAAACGGACAAATAACGGTGATAAAACGTGCGGCTCCGTTGGCAGGTTTGGTAATGTTTACTTGGTAGAACCTACGCTGATGAGTTTTTTCTCCAAGTTTTTCAGAAATATATGCTGTATTGTTTTCTGCAGTGTATCCTTCGGTCGTTTCAACAAACGTTTTGAATATCATATTGTTGCCATCTGTAAATAGGGTATGAGCCCCATATTGATGGTGGGCACTCTCATCGTCGATTACAACATTGTTTTTGTTGGGGCACAGTTTGAAGTTGAGGTTGACCGTAGGGGTGGAGCCTGTTCCATATCCTTCGTCTACAAGGACAAATGTTTTTTTGTCTCTGATGAAGAATACGGCGCGGCGGTGAGTCAGGTCACTGTATGATTGGTTTTCAGTGACGAGGATGTCCATATTGTTTTTACTTTCTTGCAATAGCAATCGTCCGTTCATATAGTTTTTAGCTATATCTTTTTTATTTCTTGTCATTGTGTTATGCATGACTGTAGCTGCAAATGCTGTACGGTCGGCGTTGCTTGAGCTTGTACCACCGTAGGAGTACACACCGGCATCCGGACAGAAATTGCGTCCTTTGTGATACAATCCGAATGTTCCGTTATCCGGTTGGCAGTGCCATTTGTTATCTGTATTTTTATTGTTTTTCAGAATCATCATCGTGGCATCTTTTTCCCATCCGCTGCGCAACATATAATAACCTGCCGCATCGTAAACTTGAACCAATTCCGTTGGCTTTGTTCCCTGCTTTCCTTCCGTTGCCATCCATCGTATTTCTTCATCTTCGGGGAACATCTCCATATATTTCTTCAGATTTTTCAATATGACACTTTTACTATATGAACTGGAACGTGTATCGTTGAAATTGTCAATTGTGTAATTGGGATAAATAATATCCATTACAAATCGAGATGCTTTTTTCAACAATTCTATATAATTGGAGGGGAATAAGTGCAGTTTACCGTTGAGCATGGCTAGTTTATAGATATTATAGAACCCGTCAACTACTCCTATATGATAAGAAGGGTCCAATTCAACTTGCACTCCATCTTCCAGGAACTGTGCTGTTACCTGTTCGCTGATTTTTTGTGAGCCTTCCGTCAACCATTCGGTTGAGTTCTTAAATTCAGGCATTAGCATACCAGCTGTGGTGACGGCTTGTACTTGGGTTACGTAAATATTGCTACCATCCGTGAAGTAATTTTTGCGGATACATTCCACTTCATCGGCGAATGCTGTCAGAAAAATAGAAAGCCATTCGGGAGTAAAGTGGGCCGACTGGATGAAATAAGGTAAAATGTTTATTTGTGACAATACTCTTTCGGCCGGTTGAAGTCCATACCATTGTACGTTGTCTTTATTAACAGTACCATTTTCTGGGCATGGGAATGTGTTCAGCCAGTCGCTGTAAACAGCCATCCACGACTGAAAGTATTTCTCGTCTTGTTTCACTCTGTATGCTTTTGCTTGTGGAAGCATCCATTGATGACGGTGCTTCTGTGACTTGAACTCTTGATCTGTGATTTCAGCAGGGATAAAATCCCAGTCTATTTTTCCATCCTTTTTAAAAGAATAATAGATTTCATTTCCGGAGGCATCGGTTGATTCCTTGAAATTACGTACATAGAAACGAAAATCCAATGCTTGGTTTGCAATATTTTGTTCTGAAGCGGTAATACTCGGGTTCATCAAGTTGATATTCGGATTGTTGATCTCAGATCTGTTTCGATAGTATTCCAGCAATTCATGTGCTGCATAATAATACTCATTGGCTTCATAATACGATTTTACTTTTTCTAATCCCGGATAGTCTAAATTGATAACCTCAAAGAGCCTTGCGTTCAGTACATCGTTGGGCTTGTTGTCGGGGAGTAGTTCAATGTTTACACTGTTTCCTGTGGAAAGAATTTCATGATCATCGGTGCATCCAATAGTTGTAAATAAGGCACAAATGCAAATAAAGAAGATGTTCTTCATACTTTATCAGGTTTTAATTATTATAAAGTTATTGTTTGCAAGTTGTTTGCAAATTCTTTGCAAATGTAGGCTGTTTATTTCTGATTGGTAAGCAGTATTGTTCAGCCTTTGTTCAGAAATGATTTTTTTGATACTAAAATTGTTGAATCATATATTACTTCTGTTTAAAAGCCTGTTATTTTTGTATGTCTTCAGATGTTCTATCGGATGATTTTTAATCCAAAATAATTTTGGGAAGTATGGGTAATCGGGGAGATAATAAACTCCGGTTCTTCTCCTTTGGGGGAAATGAACACTTCTTCTCCTTTCTTTAAATCAATCCGGTAAGTATTGTTTTCGAGTGATTGTACAGTGAAGTTTCTTCCTCCTTTAAAGACAGGATTAACGATATCAGTCGTTATAATACAAGGTTCCCCTGCCAGACTTTTGATATGGATAAACTCTGTTTTATGATTCATCGTATTATTTTGTTTTGAGTGAATTGGGTACTTATTTAATAACGCTGTTTTATGTTTTGGGACCCAAAGATAGGGGAGAAAGCAGTCTTGTTGTTAATAGTTTTATCGAATAGTATATCAAATTTGTGTAATATTGTTCCTATAATAGAAATTCTTCCATATTTTCAGGAGTAATCACAGTGAAAGTTGCTTCCGGATAATTCTCAGAGAAAGCTCTGGGGAATTTGGCGGAGCGTTTAGGATTCCACTTAAATTCGTAAGTGGTTAGCTTTCCGTTTCCTTCTTCTACGAATATAGCCTCGTCTTTGGTTTAAGAACATTTTTTCTTCAAGAGGGTGTGTCATAATGCCTGAATATAAAGATTTACCCCTGCCACAGATAGCTATAGCAGGGGTCATTTCTTCAAAAAGGGAATTTTGACACACCCTCTCTATTCCGTAAAAATCATGATATTCTTGGATTTACTTTTCTGGCTGTCTATTCTTAAAACTGCGGGAATCTTATTTTGCCAGATCTCCTATCTCGTCTAAATTCTTCTGAATATCGTCATCGGTCAATGAATAGTTCACCAGGTCACCCGCCAAATACTTATCGTAAGAAGCCATATCGATCAGGCCATGTCCGGAGAGATTAAACAGGATCACTTTTTCTTCCCCTGTCTCCTTGCACCGGTTAGCTTCGCGGATAGTCGCTGCAATGGCGTGGCTGGATTCAGGAGCCGGAATAATCCCTTCAGACTGTGCAAACAGACAACCTGCTTCGAAAGATTCCAATTGCTGTATATCTACCGCTTCCATCAGATGATCTTTGAGCAATTGTGAAACGATGACACCTGCACCATGATAACGAAGACCGCCGGCATGGATATGAGCTGGAGCAAAATTGTGTCCCAGGGTAAACATCGGTAGCAACGGAGTATATCCGGCCTCGTCGCCGAAGTCATACTGGAACTTACCACGTGTCAACTTGGGACAAGAAGCAGGTTCGGCAGCCACAAAACGAGTCTTTTTCCCTTCCTGCATCGTGTGACGCATGAATGGGAAAGAGATACCGCCGAAGTTGGAACCACCTCCGAAACATCCGATAACGATATCCGGATATTCACCTGCCATTTCCATCTGTTTTTCAGCTTCCAGTCCGATAATAGTCTGGTGAAGAGTCACATGGCTCAGTACGGAACCGAGTGTATATTTACAGTTGGGAGTCATCTGTGCCAGTTCGATAGCTTCTGAAATGGCTGTTCCCAATGAACCCTGGTAAGTGGGGTGTTTAGTCAGAATATCCTTACCTGCACGCGTAGACATAGAGGGAGAAGGGGTTACCTGTGCTCCGAAAGTTTGCATGATGCTGCGGCGGTATGGCTTTTGCTCATAACTGATCTTTACCTGATAAACTGCAGCTTCCAGACCGAAGACTTTGGCTGCGTATGAAAGAGCGGCTCCCCATTGTCCGGCACCGGTTTCAGTGGTGATGTTGGTCACTCCCTCTTTTTTGCAATAATAAGCCTGTGCCAGTGCGGAATTCAATTTATGTGAACCGATGGGGCTTACACTTTCATTCTTGAAATAGATATGAGCCGGAGTACCGAGTGCTTTTTCCAATCCGTAGGCACGAACCAGCGGAGTACTGCGATAATATTTGTACATTTCGCGCACTTCTTCCGGTATTTCGATCCATGCATCGGTCTGATTCAGTTCCTGACGACACAGTTCTTTAGCGAAAATCGGATACAAGTCTTCTGCTTTCAGCGGCTGTTTGGTTCCAGGATGCAATGGAGGCATAGGCTTGTTGACCATATCAGCTTGGATGTTGTACCAGTAGTGTGGAATCTCTTCCTCGGGTAAAATATACCTTTTTCTTTTTTCACTCATAATATTGTTGTTCTTTAGTTTTTTGTTGCCAAAAGTACTCAAATTTTTAATATTCAGAAAATTTTGTCAACAAAGAATCGGATTTAATTGTTATTTTAGTTAAGTTTGCACGACCCTGTTAAAAAAGATGGTATGAAGATTTATCATAAGTTCTTATTGTATCAGAATAAACTGCTAAAACCCTACGTACGTATCCTGTTAGGACTGGTAGAAGCACTCACTTATCTGGCATCTCTGTTGCTGATTGTCGGGGTGGTATATGAGCACGGTTTTCCCTTGTCTGTCGTTGAAGTGGCTCACTTGCAGACACTGTATAAAACAGTCTGGATTGTCTTTCTGATCGATGTTACTTTGCATATTTCACTGGAATACCGGAATACTAAAAAACAATACCGACGATTAGCCTGGATATTAAACGGGTTATTATATCTTACGTTGGTACCCGTTATTTTTTACCGTCCGGAAGAAGAAGGGGCTATTTTGCAGATTTGGGAATTTCTGCATGGGAAGCTTTATCATCTCCTGTTACTATTAGTCCTTTCCTTCCTCAACTTGTCCAATGGGTTGGTGCGTCTGTTGGGACGGCGCACCAATCCGTCCTTGATATTGGCAGTCAGTTTCATGGCTATTATCCTGATTGGAGCGGGCCTGCTGATGCTTCCGCGCTGCACGGTGAATGGCATTACCTGGATAGACTCTTTATTTACAGCCACCAGTGCCGTATGTGTTACAGGATTGGTTCCGGTAGATGTATCTACCACATTCACAACTTCCGGATTAGTCGTCATTATTCTATTGATTCAGATAGGTGGATTGGGAGTGATGACATTAACCAGTTTCTTTGCCATGTTCTTCATGGGGAACACTTCCATTTACAATCAGCTCGTTGTGCGTGATATGGTCAGCTCCAATTCGTTAAGCTCCTTACTGTCCACCTTATTATATATATTAGGCTTTACTTTAGTGATTGAAGGGATGGGCATGCTCTCGATCTGGCTTAGTATTCACGGTACGTTGGGAATGACTTTGAAAGAGGAGTTAGGTTTTGCTGTTTTCCATTCTATATCGGCTTTTTGTAATGCCGGTTTTTCTACGCTTTCCGGTAATTTAGGGAATCCGATGGTGATGACCGGTCATAACGGACTGTTTATTTCCGTTTCTTTGCTGGTAATCTTCGGGGGGATCGGTTTCCCCATTCTTGTCAATTTCAAGGATATTGTAGTATATCACCTACGCCGTTTCTGGAAGTTAGTCCGTACACGCAAGCTGGAACGTCATAAAATGCAGCATCTTTATAACTTGAATACGAAGATCGTGTTACTCATGACTTTCCTGCTTTTATTAATCGGTACCTTAGTGATTGCTGCTTTTGAGTGGAATGCTTCTTTTGCGGGTATGCCTTGGACTGACAAATGGACCCATGCCTTCTTTAATGCCACTTGTCCGCGGACAGCCGGTTTCAGTAGTGTCGATCTGACCTCGTTGAGCGTTCAGACTTTATTGATTTATCTGTTCCTGATGTGGATTGGCGGTGGCTCACAGTCTACGGCGGGTGGTGTGAAAGTGAATGCTTTTGCGGTCGTCGTTCTGAATCTTGTAGCCGTATTACGTGGCACTGAACGGGTGGAAGTGTTGGGCAGAGAATTGTCGTATGATTCAATCCGGCGTTCCAATGCAACAGTAGTCATGTCATTGGGAGTGTTATTCATTTTTATTTTCACATTGAGCCTACTCGAACCGGGTGTGTCTATTATGGCATTGACTTTCGAATGTGTCTCTGCACTCAGTACTGTGGGATCCAGTCTGAATCTGACCCCTCATTTGTGTGATGCCAGTAAGTTGTTGGTATCTTTGTTGATGTTTATCGGACGTGTGGGGCTGATTACATTGATGTTGGGAATTGTCAAACAGAAAAAGAATACCAAATACCGTTATCCGAGTGATAACATTATAATAAACTAAAGATATGAAGTGCATTATTATCGGTTTAGGAAATTACGGTCATGTGTTGGCGGAGGGATTGTCTGCGTTAGGACACGAGATTATTGGTGCGGATATCAGTGAAAGTCGCGTAGATTCAATCAAAGATAAGGTTGCTACGGCTTTCGTCATTGATGCCACTGACGAACAATCATTATCGGTGTTGCCATTAAAGAGTGTGGATATAGTCATTGTAGCAATTGGCGAGAACTTTGGCGCATCGATACGTGTCGTTGCTCTGTTAAAGCAGAAAAAGGTTTCGCGCATCTTTGCCCGTGCTATTGACACCGTACATAAAGCGGTGCTTGAGGCCTTTAATATTGAAAAAATCCTGACACCGGAAGAAGATGCTGCCCGTAGTCTGGTGCAACTGCTCGATTTCGGTACAAACATGGAAGGGTTCCGCATTGATCAGGATTATTATGTGGTGAAGTTCACGGTTCCGAAGAAATTTGTAGGATATTTTGTGAATGAGCTAAACCTGGATGAAGAGTTTCATCTGAAAATGATAGGCTTGAAACGGGCGAATAAGATAACCAATTGCCTGGGTATCTCTCTGACCGAACTTCATGTGAAGAACGAATTGCCGGAAAATGAGAAAGTGGAAGAAGGAGACGAATTGGTCTGCTACGGCAAGTACCATGATTTCCAAAATTTCTGGAAAGCGATTTAGAGTCGTTTATCAGTAACGGGCTTTTGGATGCGTATAAGTTCGTCTCCCTATTTCGTTTGAATACGAATATTTCCGGCTTTCACTCCGTTTGCTTTGGCTGTAAAGACAATCTCTCCGGCAGTTTCACCGGCTTGCAGGATAGCTGTCAACATACCGCTGAAAGCATGCATCTTCGGAAGATGGAATTGCTCCAGGTTTGTCGGGTCACCATTGGCGGCAGCACGATATTTACCCGTTCCCTTTACTGAGAAGGTTATCAGACGATTATCGGCAGGGCAGAGATTACCGTCTTTGTCTACGATTCTAACAGTGACATAAGCCAGGTCTTTTCCATCTGCTGTCAGTTCGTTACGGTTGCTCACCAGTTCGATGTGATGGGGCTTTCCGGCGGTACGGACTACTCTTTCCGCTACTGCTTTTCCGTTTTTGTCGTAGGCTACTACTTTCACTTCGCCCGGTTCGTACTTTGTGTCCATCCACATCAGACGATAGCGGTTCTTCAGCGAACGGTTGTTCTTGCTTTGTTTACCATAACTTTTGCCATTGATGAACAACTCGGCAGTAGGATAGCTGGTATATACAAAAACCGGCGTCACTTGACCTTCACGTCCCGGCCAAGTCCAGTGGGGCAGGATATGTAGTGTTTCCGCTTCCTTATTCCATACGCTGCGGTAAAGATAATAGCGGTCTTTGGGCAAACCGGCAAGGTCGATGATACCAAACATCGAACTGTGATTAGGCCATGAATCGGTATCATAAGGGGAAGGCTCACCCAGATAATCAAATCCGGTCCATACGAACTGTCCGATGGTCCAATGATTATCGTCGGCTAATGCAAAATCCTCGTCCGGAATATTCGACCAAGGACAAACCTCCACGTCATAAGAAGAGCATTGGTGATCTTCATATTTAGCTCCTTTCTTATCTTCCACCGGGAACTTGTACACGCCGCGTGAGCTGACGGTAGAAGCTGTTTCACTACCCAGAATCAGATTCTGCGGGAGTTGGTCATACGACTCTTTATAGCGTTGCGTACGGTAGTTAAGTCCCGGAATGTCGATCATAGCAGCAAATCCGTTAGCAAGTACACAAGTCACCTGATCCATTCCGCAAGTGACAGGACGTGTCGGATCTTCGCGGTGGCAGATGTCCTGTAGGAACTGGGCTACTTTATAACCGGCAGGACTGCATTGAGTCGGAACTTCGTTGCCGATACTCCAAATGACCACACAAGGGTTATTTCGATAATTGTGGAGCATATTTACCAGATCACGTTCAGCCCATTCATTGAAATAACGGTGATAACCGTTTTCACACTTGGCGATATCCCATTCATCGAACGGTTCAATCATCATCATAAATCCCATTTCGTCACACAATGCTACGAGCTCGGGAGCCGGCATATTGTGAGAAGTACGGATAGCGTCACATCCCATATCTTTGAGCAATGTAAGTTGATGACGAAGCGCTGCCACATTAATAGCGGTGCCCAGCGGACCTAAATCATGATGATTACATACCCCTTGGAATTTGCGGTGTTTTCCGTTCAGATAGAAACCTTTGTCGGCAATATACTCTATGCTGCGGATACCGAAACGGGTCGTGTAAGTATCTACCAGTTTATCGCCTGCATATATGTGGGAGACAGCCTTGTAGAGTGACGGACTTTCCGGCGACCATAGCTCGGGTTCGTTTACGATAAAATTTTGTTCGAGGGGCTGCCCGTGATTGATGCGGATCGTATTCTCTTTGCTTGCAACCACCTTTCCGCTCGGAGAAAGAATTTCCGTTTTTATACGGATAGCTGTTTTCTTCCCTACGTTGTCTATTTTTGTGTGGAGCCGTATGGCTGCAAAGTCCTTGCTGACATGAGGAGTAGTGATGTGTGTTCCCCATACAGGTACATGCACTTTGTCCGTCACAATCAAGTGCACATTACGATACAACCCTGCTCCCGGATACCAGCGCGACGATTGCGGACGGTTTTCCAAACGCACGGCCAGTGTGTTGTTTTTACCGTCTTTATTTAGTAAAGAAGTTACCTTACAGTGAAAAGAATTATAGCCGAAAGGCCAGAAGCAAGCCTCTTTCCCGTTTACATAGACACGTGCCTCGCTCATGGCGCCATCAAAGAGCAGCGTCACCTCCTTGTCGGCAGGAGCATCAAAATGGGTTCGATACCATCCGGTGCCTACATAAGGGAGTCCGCCGGTACGTCCGGTTTTCAAGGAGGCCTTTTTCTCGAAGTTCTGTGTCACAGCCACATTCTGCAGGTCATTATTCATATCGAATGGACCGAAAATCGCCCAGTCGTGCGGAATAACAACCGACTCCCATTGAGTGTCATTAAACTCCGGCTGACCAGCCTCTTTAAAGTCTCCTTTACTGAATTTCCAGTTTTTCTCGAGCAGCGTCTCACTGCGTTGTGCTTGCAATGTGCAAGCGATTCCCATCAAAAGTACAGCTAATAACTGCTTGGGGTGTCTCATGTTCATTTTGGCTTTTCCTTCTTTCCTGCAAATATACGGAAAAAGTGGGTTACATTTGTAAATATCCTGCTCTTTTTGTTCCTTTGCTATCCATTTATAAACAAAAAATTGATATATGAAAAAACTAATTTATGGGCTTTTACTGCTGATGGCAGTAGCTGTGAGTGCATGTGGCGGTAAAAAAGGATCTTCAGATAATAAGTCGACACTGGCAACGATGGACAGTGTCGATGCTCAAGGATTGCAGCGTATGCAGACGTCTAAGAGCGAAACTGACTTTAAGTTTAAGGGAAAAGATTATCATTCCTTCGTCTCGCGTACTCCGGATGAAAATCTGCCCCATGTGACAAACGAGATGGGAGACACCTATGTCGACAATAAAATCGTGCTGCACCTGACGTGTGATAACAAAACCGTGTTGAACAAGACCTTTACCAAGAATGATTTTTCATCGGTAGTCGATGCGGACTTCCTGTCAAAGTCTATATTGGAAGGCATTGTATATGATAAGACTACCCCGCAGGGAATTGTGTATGCAGCAAGTGTCTGTTACCCACAGACAGATTTGTATATGCCGCTTTCCATAACGATTACTGCTGATGGAAAGAAGATGAGTATACAGAAAGTGGATATGCTTGAAGAAGATATATAAAATCATTAGTGATGTAAATTATGAACAAAAATGGATTTAGCCGGTGTGCAGAGTTCTACATCGGCCGTTTACAAAAGGAAGGGAGGTATTCTACAGCACATGTCTATAAGAATGCTCTCTTCTCTTTTAGAAAGTTTTGCGGCACGTCCCATGTGTCGTTCGGACAGGTCACCCGCGGGCGTTTACGACGTTACGGGCAGTATCTTTACGAGTGTGGCTTGACACTCAACACGATTTCTACGTATATGCGTATGCTTCGTTGTATTTATAATCGGGGAGTGGAAGCAGGTCGTGCACCTTATGTGCCGCGATTGTTTCACGATGTTTATACGGGAGTGGATGTTCGTCAAAAGAAAGCCCTGCCCGCTGTCGAATTGCATAAGCTTCTGTATGAAGATCCCAAGTCGGATCGATTGCGTCGAACACAGGCCATTGCCTGCCTGATGTTCCAGTTCTGTGGAATGTCGTTTGCAGATCTGGCCCATCTGGAGAAATCTGCCTTGGATCAGAATGTATTGCGGTATAACCGAATCAAGACCAAGACTCCGATGAGTGTGGAAGTGCTTGATACGGCAAAGGAAATGATCAATCGGCTCCGTAGCAGGGAAGAGGCTCAACCCGATCGTCCGGATTATCTGTTTGACATTCTTAGTAGTGATAAGAAACGGACGGATGAACGGGCTTATCGGGAATACCAGTCCGCCCTGCGTCAGTTCAATAATTGTTTGAAAGACTTGGCCAGAGCCTTACATCTGAAGTCTCCCGTCACTTCTTACACCCTCCGCCATTCCTGGGCCACGACCGCCAAGTATCGGGGAGTATCGATCGAAATGATTAGTGAATCATTGGGACACAAATCTATCAGAACCACACAAATCTATTTGAAAGGCTTCGGTCTTAAAGAACGCACAGAGGTAAATAAGGGGAATTTATCTTACGTGAGAAACTGTTGTGTAGACAGATAATAGATACTTAATTTGTTGATAATCAGAAGTAAAATGTGTCTGTTACTTCTTAGGTAACGGAACTTAAATTTGGTGCAAATATAGACAAAAACACGAATAGTTAGCAAATATTCTCCCATTTTTTTTCGTTTTATCTGAAACATAGAGCAAAAAACTATCTGAACATGAAATAAGCTTATTTCCATGCTCTCTACTTTTTCATTGCCTAATTCAATCGTTTTCTTATTGAACATTAGGCTTTTCCATATTTCACGCCTTTGTCATGTGTGTGATTTCTATTTTCATTGTAGTATGCGTTTCGTGTGTGTATAATCCGTTACCTAAGAAGTAACGGACTAGTATGGGGTAAAAAAGTATGATTCTAACGCAAGAGACTTTAAGTGCTGGGCCTAGTAATGGGACAGGGGAAGGCGTAGCACACCCTAAACGCTGGTATGTCGCCTTGGTTCGTATGCATCATGAGAAGAAAGTGGCCGAGCGTTTAGGCAAGATGGGGATTGAAAATTTTGTACCGGTCCAGCAGGAAGTACATCAATGGAGCGACCGCCGCAAGGTGGTCGAATGTGTGTTGCTTCCCATGATGGTTTTTGTACATGCGGATGGGAAAGAACGCAAAGAGGTCCTTTCCCTGTCTACGGTGAGCCGGTATATGGTCATGCGCGGTGAGAGCAGTCCTGCAGTAATTCCCGATGATCAGATGGCCCGTTTCCGTTTTATGCTCGACTATTCGGAAGAGTCGATCAGTATGAACAGTGCTCCCTTGGCACGTGGTGAGAAGGTCCGTGTCATCAAAGGTCCTTTGACGGGGCTTGTGGGCGAGCTTGTCACGGTTGGCGGCAAGAGTAAGATTGCTGTCCGTCTGAATATGCTGGGATGCGCCTGCGTCAATATGCCCATCGGTTATGTCGAAGCTGTCTGCGAGAAAAACTAATCCAGTCATCATTTATCCTCCGTTTACATGAATACGAAATTATCCGGTGCTTTTGCACTGATACTCTTTTTCTTCTTTTTTTCGGCTTGCCAGTCTTATAAGAAAGTTCCTTATCTGCAGGATGCGGAGATTTTGAAACAGGTGAATACGCAAGTGGTCCCTGTTCAGGACGCAAGGCTGATACCGGGCGATGAGGTTTCCATTCTTGTTTCCACTTCCGATCCGGTTGTTGCGCAGCCATTCAACGAACAAGGCAGTACGTTTTTACTGGATGATCAGGGAAACATCAATTATCCTGTTTTGGGTAAACTGCCTTTGAATGGTTTGACAAGTCGTGAAGTTGAAAACCTGATAACGGAGCGATTGAAATCTTACGTGAAAGAACGCCCTACGGTAGTGGTCCGTATGTCCGGTTTTAAAGTTTCTGTATTGGGCGAAGTGGCTTCCCCCGGTGTTTATCCGGTGGTGAATGAGCAGGTAAATGTGCTCGAGGTCCTTGCCATGGCAGGAGATTTGACTATTTATGGCGCCCGTGATAATGTAAAACTAATCCGCGAAGATAGGAACGGGCGTAGACAGTTCGTTACACTTAATCTGAACGATGCGGATTTGTTAGTATCTCCTTACTATCAGTTGCAACAGAATGATATCCTGTATGTCACTCCAAATAAAACCAAAGCGCGGAGTGCAGATATCGGAACAAGTACGACGATGTGGATTTCCGGCTTTTCCGTTCTGGTATCCATAGCCAGTTTGCTGGTCAATATACTTCGATAATACTTTATAATTTCCTTAAGCAATCTGTTGTAGGTTTTGTTGAATAAATCAATGGCGTATGCTTCCGTGTAATTGTTGTCAATTAAGTGTAGTAACAGTCTGTTATTCAATGGAAAAAAGTAGGATATGTGAATAAGTTTTGTTATTTTTGTAACAGTAAATCAGAAACTTATTTATCATGAACGAATTCAAAATCCGCGCCTACGGCCGTATGGAACTGGCGCAACTCTATTCTCCAGAATTAACTGACATTGCTGCCTATCGAAAGATGCAGAAGTGGATTTCTTTCTGTCCCGGACTGCTGCAACGTCTGTACGACTTAGGGTACGATTCCAATCGCCGCTCATTCACTCCATTGGAGGTGAGGGTGATTGTAGACGCCTTGGGAGAACCTTAGAGAAGAAAAAAATAAAGCATCGCTTTAGCAGTCGTAAAGCGATGCTTTACCACCTCTAAAGCGCCGCTTTAGAGTTCATAAAACGCCCTGTTTGATAATGACTGAATTCACTGGGTTATACAAATGCAAAAAATGCACTTTTTCCAGGGGCTTCCTAACACACGCGCACGTGCGTGCGCGTATATACGCCCTTATCGTCTGCATGGGTAAGCAATCCTTTTTTTATCAGGCGGTTCAGCCAGCTAAGAGCAGTGTTGGCTTTGATTTTCATCTTTTCCGCCTGCTCCAACAGTTGTGCGCGGGTGAACCGGTTGCCCATCATTTCAAAAAGTGCATCTCTGTCGGCATTGGTTCTATGTCTGACTTCTGTGGAAGGAAGAAAAGACAAGATATGTGTGGCGTGACGATAGAGTGGAGTTACCAGTTCCAGAACCGCTTTAAAATCTTTAGCAGTGATGGTCACATCCCAACGGGTGATAATGTCGTCTTTGATATTATCGGAGACAACCTCCTTGTCAGGAGTCAGCAGAGGGGCGGAAGCACCCTTGAAGTGATAAGGTTGGTCGCACTCCAGTGCACGCATCATAGCTATTTCCGCCATGATACGGCATGTATTGACGGCCAGTCGGGCTATGGAGCTGCTCATCTCGTTCCCGTTGGCAAGTCCCGAACGGAAAAACAGATCGGCAAAGAGGGCATTGAACTCTTGCTTTTGTTCATCCGTGAGTCGGAGGGTATGCAGCCCGTGTGCTTTCATCAGGTCCAGTCGTTTTTTCCATTCCAGGCCTATGTTTGTGAAGACAGCTTCCAGATCGGTTTCGCCACTTTCAAACTGATTGATCCACGTCCATATACCGTGCATATAATAAAACAGCTGACGCGAGAAGAGACCGTTCTCTGTCGAGGGAATAAGTGGTTTTACCTGTGCGGGTGTACCGGAAAGCAGGACGGAAAGGTAACTTTTCTTTACTTCTCGGTATTCTTGGTCGGTACGTCGGTTGTACGACAGGCGGTCGTGGTCGAACGCTTTACGAAGCGTATCGCTCCAGTGCCCGTATTCAGAGCTGATGGCGGAAGAAATGGTATCCGCTTCGGTTTCGCAGATAAGTCCGGTGCCGTTGGCATCCATGATATTTTGCAGAATACCCGTTCCGCTGTTATTACCCGAGATGAGGAACATTTGATTCTTGGGCATTTGAGGGGCTTCCACTTTGCAGCGTTCCTTTCCCATGACATCATAGGCGGCTTTCTCTTTCTTGTAGGCCTTGACCTTTTCCGCTACTTGTTGGCGGATCTCGTCATGAATAGGCTCCACAAGCAGACGGATGAACGAAAGAATTCCCTTACCCGAGGCGGCAGGAGCCACAATAAAACTTTGCAGACAAGGAGACTGAAGTTTGCCGGCGTATGGACATCTTACATATCGCTCCATGCTGGCACCTATGGCAGTCAATGCTCCGAGCAGCATGATGTCACGCTGTGTAGAGCTAGTGGCATAACTCATGATGAGCAACAGGATTTTCGGCCAGTCCGCTTCGGGGAAAGAAGGCAATGGTTGGTTCGGGTCACTCCCGTCCTGCAGCTCTTCGGATTCGTCCGGTTCTTCATTGTCCACCTTATTATATACGTGCGCGTGTGTGAGATTTGGGGACAGTGCATTTTTTGCATTTTCTGCATTTTTTCGGTGGCTCGTCACTTCCTCTTTGCAGAGAGTCACCCCCGTCCTTTCAGCAAGATGGAAGGCGGTCCCCAGATGGATTTCTCCGTGTTTGGTAGTCAGTGCATTGGAGAATATCCGTTCGGCATGTCTCTGTTCGTACTTGGCAGACATCCGGCACAACCGATGGAAAAACTCGCGTCCAGCTTCTCCGCAATCCGTTGCGATGGCGAACGCCAGTTGTACATATTCGGCATACGTAGGGGCAATATCCGCTCCAGCAGTTTCAACCGCTTCACAGAGGCGGCATAACGATTCGATTTCGTTCATAAATGTAATGTATGATTTTAATTTATAATGATTGATTGTTTCTAAACAATGCTCCCGGATCATGACTCAGAAAGCAAGATCTCACAATGTCCTTACCGGAAAAGTCTACGCCCTTGCGTTTTTCTCCAAATGGGGGTGGCGTTTCCGTGCCATAGAGCAACACCGTGAATATCATTGCCAACTTCATATTTTCTATGATACTTTCTGTGTCGTCGGCCATAGGTAAATGAGGGTAGGGCACAAATGCTTTCACACCCCGTCCGCTGGGACTGATAAACGTGAGCACAGGGTGCAGAAGGCGGTCGTTAAACAATGCGCTGCGCATCTCCACTGCTTCCTGATAGGAGTCGAGATGGTCGATATCGACTACTACCAGATGTGAAGAAGCTACGAAACATTTGCTGTTGCGACGCGAGAATGTACCACAGGGAGTCACATAAGGCAATAGTGATGCTTTTGCTGCCCGCATATCTTCGGAATTGCGTACTTGTCCGGTCAGGATTTTGAGCTTCTCGTTGCAGGTTATCATTTGAAAAACTTGCTTGATAGAGACTTCGCAGGCGGGAACAAGTGTTGCAGGAGTAATAATCCGCCCCTGTTCGTTTTTGATAGGAGCAATGGGAGGTCTGAAATAAGACATTCTGAAATCATTTGTCATAACATTTATAATTAGTTGATTATCACCTTGATTTTTCAAGGCGTGGGGGCGAAGGTCGGAAAAACATGAAATAGGGGTTTCAGACATGTCTGAAACTATGTGAATAGATTTAAATGTATTATGTATTTTTTAGCAACTAACAAAGGATAAAAACATGGAAGAAAAAAGGATTCATTATGCTCTCGGTCTGTTTATCGCAGAGCAACTTAAGCGTGCGAAGATAGATGTGAAAAGTATGTGTAAAGAACTTCATATGAGTCTGGATACCTATGAACAGGTAAAGAGGGGACTCGATAAGGCTCTAAGACATTATATCCGTATTATGAACTATTACTATGATAATCTCACCAAAGAAGAGTTTTTAGCCAAAATGGCTGAATGAGGAGAACTTTATATCAAGTATAGAGAGAAAAATGCTGATAAGGGATGAGAATCTAAACTAAGAGTAAAAGTATGCAGGAAGTCCAACGTTTCAATAAAGTCCTAAAATCTTTTGTCTTTTTAGGGGACATCATCTTATTGAACTTGCTGTTATGTATGTTTATCTCTTTTTGGGAAAACCGGTCTCTTTTTGAGTATTCCGTGTCTCTTTTATAGAATATGGACGTTTCTTTTGGATTTATATATCCTATATAGGACTGTGTATAACCTCATCCGTGGGGATAAAGAGGCTTATTAGGCGGAGAGCCGGAATTTGAATAAAGATGATATCAATAGTTGTAATTTACATGAGTGGGTGGTTATGAGAAATTTGAAACGATTGACTTGGGGTGCGTTACTTGCTTTTGGGCTGGTATCCTGCCAATCATACAAGAAAGTTCCTTATTTACAGGATACGGCTTTTGTGAATAAGACAGAACAGCGTGTTCGTCAGACTGGCGTGAAGGTAATGCCCAAGGATTTGTTGACGATTGCCGTGTCTTGTTCTACTCCGGAACTGGCTGCACCTTTCAATCTGGTGCATTCGGATAGGGATAGTAGAATAGAGAGAAAGACGACCGGACAAGAAACGGCGTCATCGGCTCTGCAACAATACCTGGTGGATAATCAGGGGAATATCAATTTCCCGGTGTTGGGTGAAATTCATGTAGGTGGACTGACCAAACCGGAAATCGAAAACCTGATTATAGACAAACTGAAGGTTTATCTGAAAGAAGCACCGCTTGTTACCGTACGTATTGTTAATTATCGGATTTCGGTATTGGGAGAGGTTGCCAAGCCCGGTAGCTTTGTCGTTTCCAACGAGAAGATTAATCTCTTGGAAGCGCTCGCCATGGCAGGTGATTTGACCATTTACGGCATGCGTGATAATGTGAAATTGATTCGGACCGGACTGGATCATAAACAGGAAATAATAACTTTTGATTTGAATAAGGCTGAAACGGTATTCTCTCCTTATTATCAGCTACAGCAGAATGATATTGTTTATGTGACGCCTAATAAGACGAAGGCGAAGAATTCGGATGTGGGGACTAGTACGGGATTGTGGTTCTCCGGTATTTCCATCTTAGCTTCACTTGCAAACATATTGGTAGTTTTATTAAATTTATAATCAATGATGAAAGAAAACTCATACGACAATCCAATGAATGAACCGGAGGAAGATAAAGTTAATTATCAAGAACTTCTCTTTAAGTATATCATTCACTGGCCTTGGTTTGTAGCTTCTGTTCTAGCCTGTTTGATAGGTGCTTGGGTGTATTTGCATTTTCAAACTCCGGTGTATCAGGTTTCCGCCTCTATCATGATTAAGGATGATAAAAAGAATGGTGGTGGAAACGCTGCTGATTTGGAAAGTTTGGGATTTGGCGGAATGATTACTTCCGCACAGAGCATCGACAATGAGATAGAAGTATTGCGTTCAAAGACAATCTTGAAAGAGGTTGTCAATAATTTGGAACTTTATATTACTTATTATGATGAGGATGAATTCCCTAAAAAGGAGCTGTATAAAACCTCTCCAGTCATCGTGAGTCTGACGTCGCAAGAGGCGGATAAATTGGCAGGTACAGCCCTGGTTGATATGAAATTGGCTCCGGAAGGTGTTTTGGATGTGAGTGTAACGATAGGTCCGAATGAATATAAAAAGCATTTTGATAAACTTCCGGCAGTGTTGCCTACGGATGCAGGTACATTTGGTTTTGTATTGAAAGACTCTTTATTCAATGGGAAGATAGCAGGGCAAAGCGTGGAACGAAATATCAGCGCTGTAGTTAGCCGGCCATTTGAAACAGCCAAAGGTTATCAGTTGGCATTAAAAATAGAGCCTACCTCCAAAACAACTTCGGTAGCTGTTGTTTCATTGATGAATACGAATATACAGCGTGGGGAGGATTTCATTAATAAGTTGATAGAGATGTACAATCGGAATACGAATAATGATAAAAATGAGGTTGCCGAAAAAACGAGAGAGTTTATCAATGAACGTATTCAGATTATCGATGAGGAACTTGGCACTACGGAGGATAAACTGGAAGCATTTAAAAGAAATGCAGGCTTGACGGATATCAGTAGTGATGCCCAATTGGCTATATCGGAAAATGCCGAATACGAAAAGAAACGGGTGGAAAACGGAACACAGATCAATTTAGTTCGTGATCTGACTAAATATATCAATAATCCGTCGAATGAGTATGAAGTGTTGCCGAGTAATATTGGTTTATCTGATAATGGTTTGACTACTCAAATAGATCGTTATAATGAGTTGATTATCGAACGCAAACGTTTACTTCGTACTTCTACGGAGAGTAACCCGATGATTGTAAATCTGGATACAAGTATTCGTGCCATGAAAGCAAATGTAAAAGCTGCCATTGATGGGACTTTACAAGGCTTGCTCATCGTGAAGGCTGGTCTGGATCGTGAAGCTGGTCGTTTTTCCCGTCGTATCAGCGATGCTCCGGGACAGGAACGTCAGTACGTCAGTATTGCCCGTCAGCAGGAAATCAAGGCGGGGCTTTATCTGATGCTCTTGCAGAAACGTGAAGAGAATGCTATCATGTTGGCTGCTACTGCGAATAATGCGAAAATTATTGATGAGCCGGTAGCTGAAGGTGTCCTGGTATCTCCGAAACCTAAAATGATTTACATGATTGCTTTCGTGTTGGGAGTAGGTTTGCCTGTTGGCATTATTTTCCTGCTTGGGCTTACTAAATTCAAAATAGAGGGGCGTGCGGATGTCGAGAAATTGACAAGTTTGCCTATTGTGGGTGATGTGCCGTTGACAGAAGAATCCCATGGTTCTATTGTTGTGTTTGAGAATCAGAATACTTTAATGAGCGAGACTTTCCGTAACATTCGTACCAATCTTCAGTTTATGCTTAATGGCGGTCAGAAAGTGATTCTGGTGACTTCGACAGTGAGTGGTGAAGGTAAATCTTTTATCTCTTCTAATTTGGCGATCAGTCTTTCTTTATTGGGAAAAAAGGTGGTCATTGTCGGTCTTGATATTCGTAAGCCCGGTTTGAATAAAGTTTTTAATATTCCGAGAAAAGATCCGGGAATTACTCAATATCTGTCGAATCCGGAAAATAATCTGATGGAATTTGTCCAGCCTTCGGATGTAAGCAAGAGTCTGTACATTCTTCCCGGTGGTACGGTTCCTCCCAATCCGACGGAATTGTTGGCTCGTGACGGTTTGGATAAAGCGATCGAAACATTGAAAAAGAATTTCGATTATGTCGTTTTGGATACTGCTCCAGTCGGTATGGTGACGGATACTTTGCTGATAGGTCGTGTAGCCGATTTGTCTGTTTATGTATGTCGCGCCGATTATACCCACAAAGCAGAGTTTACGTTGATAAACGAACTGGCATCTGCCCATAAGCTGCCTACTCTTTGTACGGTAATAAACGGTCTTGATCTTCAGAAGAAAAAGTACGGTTACTATTATGGTTACGGTAAATATGGTGAGTATTATGGATATGGCAAAAGGCATGGCTACGGTTACGGTTATGGAGAGCATAAAGTAAAGGAAGAGTAAATAGCTGAAAAATATCATTGTTTGAGAAAATATACTATTTTTTTCAAACTGCGCTTGGACGTTTACTGAATGCTTACAAACGGAATGATAATAAATAATGTAATGTAGATAATATAACCAAATAAATGAGTATATTTGCGTAGCGTTATGTAATTTATGTAAATGGTATGATCCTAAGCTATACATTAGATAAAAGTAAAAGAGAATACTGGATAGAACAGATAAATTCTATTCATACTCAAATATCAAAATTCTCACTTGCTTGTACTGTAGAATTAAATTTCTATAATATAAAAAAGGAGGAATTTACTCCAGTACATATTGTTTTATTAGCGTGTCTATGCGAACATTTGCATCGGTTAAAATTTCATATAAAAGTTAACGCTAGTTCTGAAATCGTAGATTTCTTGAAAGAAGAACTTAAATTTCATTTGTATTTTGATAACTCTAGCACTGAACATATTGAGTCAGAAAACAGTTCTATATTAAATTTGTGGAAAGTCGTAAAAAATAAAGCTCAGGGATATAGTATAAGTGTTACAACCTTTTTCCGCAGAACATGTTTTGATGGGTATGATTTAACAGGACTTCAGACTTCATTGGATGAGATATATAACAATATTGCGGATCATTCAGAGGCCAACGGGAATGCATTCTCTTATATTAGTTATGATAAGGAAAAGCACATGATTCATGTTGCTGCCTGTGACTTTGGGGTAGGTATTCCGTTTACATTAAAAAAAGCTGGATATAATTATGAAAATGATGCGGAAGCTATAAGACAATCTCTGGAAATAGGTGTTTCTGCAAAATCTCAAACGCATAACAAAGGTTTTGGATTGGATAATGTCACATCCAATCTTTCTGAGGGTGGTATGTTAAGAATGGTGAGTAATAGTGGTGTTGTATTTTGTACAAATGCCAAGAATAATGTAAAACAGTATTTAATAGATTATAATTTTCAAGGGACTTTGGTCTTTTTTGATATATGTATAGATACATTTGAAGAGATGTTGGACGATATAATGATTTAATATGGAAAATGTAGTATTATTAAAAGACATTCTGAAGGATAATCAATATCCGGAAGCGGGCGTGTTATTATTTAAAATAGCAAAAGAGGCTATAGATAATGGGGAGACCCTTATTTTAAATATGAGCGAGGTCGAATCTGTTCCAACTGTATTTATGAATACATCCTTTGGAGAACTTATTGCATCGTATGGAGCTGAAAAGATAAAGAAAGTTTTTCTTTTTAAAAGCATAACTAAAGCACAGATTCAAAGGATACGTAAGTATTTTGCAGATTATGAAAATATTGTTATGAAAAAAGAAAGATGCAGTCACGGTAATACATGAGTATCGCTATGTACCGTAAGCAGTCAAAAAAAAGGCTATTGTTTGAAAGTTTTATCTTCGCTGCGACCAAAAAAATAGCATTATGTATAGCAGTGAAGATCTTGAAAGGTTTTACTTTCAGTACCAGAGTGAGGCTTTGCCTCATGGAGAATCTCTCCAATCTTTTTGTGTTAAGCACAAAGTTCCTTATAACATTTTTCAAAAATGGTTTAAGGATACCCGTAAAAAAGTGGTTGAAGTCGAAGTTGAAGGTATTCCAGTTACCGATAGTGCGGAAGTTTCCAAGACTATCAGTCAAGCTCAGAGAGTGTCAAGAAGTAGTAGCGATACTCCTGTTCGTATTTGGATTGATATTCGCATAAGCAATGGTTTACATTTATCCCAAAAGAATTTAAGCTATCCGGATTTAGTCCGGATAGTAAAAAAATTGGAGGGCTTATGTTGAGTGTAACGGGTCTTAATCATTTTTATTATGTCCGTGATTTTACCGATATGCGTTGTAAACACAGCCGGATTCTGTCCATCATTCGTGAGCGTCTTCACAGGGAGCCCAATGATGGTGATGTCTTTATAGTCATGTCCCGTAACCGAAGAATCGTCCGCATGTTTTCATTCGATAACCGTTCATACAGCCTGTTCGAGAAGAAATTTGTAGCCGGTTATCAATTCATGAAAGTAGATCGAAATGGAGTGGAGACTATCTATCGGATTGACTGGAAAGATGTAGTTTTAATTCTTGAAAGTCCTGTAGTTAAAATATTAAAAATCAGATAATTAGATTTATAGTTTGCTTGCAGTTTTGAGATTATTTCATTACCTTTAAAGCTGTAAATCAAAGGTTTAAGAATGATCGAACTGCAAGATATAATTACCGTCAAAAGGGAGTTGCTGAGTTGGGAAACCTACTCACGTAACCCAATAAATTATAGTGAAGGTATGTCAGCCGATCAAAAAGACCGTTATATTCAATATCTTGCAGATCAGAATCATGATCTCCGTTTGTCAGGAGAGGCAATGAAGCTTGTTCTGGATGATTTTATGGTCAAAATACAGGAACTTGAAGGACAGATGTCTGCTGTAGTATCTAATCAAGCGTACTTGCAAAAAGAGCTTTCGTCAAAAAATAAATTATGCAAGTCTTTGGAGCGTCAGCTAAAATCGACTCAGGAAAAATTGTCATACGCTAACCAGCAGCTCTTCGGTGAGAGGCGTCAGAAGTTAAAGTCTAAAACGGCTAAAGGTAAGACTAATAAAGCGGATTCTGACCGGAGAAATGAAAAAGATGATTATAGTTCCGATGATGGCGAAACCCATCGTGATGCTGGTGGAGAGAAGTCTGCCATGGGTGACTGGGGGTGTCGAGCTTTTGTCAGAGATCCACTTGCCAGACTTTCCCCGATGAGATAAAGCTCAGGCGAAACAGGGTGGAGACATCTGCAATTATCATAGATCTCCAAAACAAGATAAGTGCTATGAAATTCGATGGTCATCTGTCGATGGACGGAAGCCTTCAAAAAGCTGTTGATTATCTCGATTCCTTCCGGCCACAGATAATGGCCTATCGGAACAACGGGCGATACTCGATTGACAATAATATGGTCGACGGTTCATGAAACCGTCGGTAAACGGGAGGAAAAGCTCCTCCTTCTATGGAGCCGACAAGATGGCAAACGTCTCAGCGGTGTATCATATCCTTATCTCACCCTGCAGACTGATGAAGGTGTACGTGTCCGAATACCTCAGCAAAGTGTTCGCCAAAATCGTGTGCGGCTGCACCGACTACAGCAGCATGCTCTCCATGAATATGGGTTTAAGTGTTAATAACAACTAAATATTTAATGATAATAAAATTCTGGTTAGAGGTTAGCAAACACTGAACCAGTGATTTACAACTTTATCAAACTGTGCTTGGACGCTTACCTATGAACGTAACTTGTTGATAAACAAGAGTGCGTCGTATGAGTGGGTTACATTTGATGTTAAAAGCTCATTTTTTTTCGATGAACATTCAAATTATAACAATAAATGAGTGTGGCAATGACGGCTCATTTATCAATTTATATCGTAACGAACAGATAGGGGCTTGGTGTGCATATGGCTATTCGGCATACGGTTTGCGGTTATTTAGCAAATCCAATGGATATAACAATTTGCGGAGTTTCTCAAAAGATATGCAGATGCCTTGTTCGATTATGGAAGATGCAACTCTTAAACCGTTATTGAAATATGCGGTAGAAGTTGTCGAACAAACAGACCTACATACACAGGTCAGAATGCCGAATAAAATAAATGAAGAAGCATATGCCAAATGGGTAAATAAATTAAAAACCAAGACTACTGATGATGACATCATTGTTTTTACACCGGTAAGTCAATATGTGCCCAAAGGTAGTTTTATTCCTGATCATATGTCGGCATTCACTCGGAATATTAAGCGTATAAGTGATTTTTTTCTCTCCTTTATCGCTTTGATTGTATTTTCTCCGCTCTTTTTACTTTGCTATATAGCCGTTCGGAGGGAGGATGGAGGTCCGGCAATCTTCAAACAGGAACGTATCGGTCGTTTTGGTCGTCCGTTCTATATCTATAAATTTCGTTCGATGCGTCTTGATGCAGAGAAATTTGGTCCACAGTTGAGCCACAGTTGCGGTGATGACGATCCGAGACTGACAAAGGTTGGACGCTTCATACGAGCACATCATTTGGATGAACTGCCCCAACTGTGGAATGTTTTTCGTGGCGATATGTCATTTATCGGACCGCGTCCAGAACGAAAATTCTATATTGACCAAATATTGGAACATGACATTCGCTACAAATATCTCTATCAGATCCGTCCAGGAGTGACATCATACGCCACACTTTATAACGGTTACACCGATACGATGGAGAAGATGCTTCGCCGCTTGGAGTACGACTTGTATTATCTTGGACATCGTTCCTGGTGGTTTGATTTTAAAATTTTGGTAAATACGTTTTGCTCAATTGTGTTCGGGAAGAAATTCTGAAAAACTGTGTGCTTCATGGATAATACTCAAAAGAATAAGGTCCTTTTTGTCGCGACTGTGGTTAAAACACATATTATGGAATTCCATATTCCATACCTTAAAATGTTTAAGGATTATGGCTGGGAGACTTATGTTGCTGCAAAAAATGACTATGATAACCCTGAAGATTGCAATATCCCGTATTGCGATTATTATTATGATACCCCTTTTGAACGTTGCCCTCTAAAAGCCGCGAACATACGTGCTTATAAGACTCTGAAAAAAGTTATTGATGATAATAATTTTAACATAATTCATTGTCATACTCCAGTTGGAGCAATGATTAGCCGATTTGCAGCCATATCTGCAAGAAAAAGAGGAACGAAAGTGATATATACAGCTCATGGATTCCATTTTTTTAAAGGCGCACCTTTATTAAATTGGATTATATATTTCCCAGTTGAATGGCTCTGCGCTTTTATGACAGATACACTAATTACGATAAATCAGGAAGATTATCAGTTTGCTGCAAAATACATACCCGCTCGTTCTGTTAAGTATATCCCGGGAGTGGGTATTGATTTGTCAAAATTTGCTCTACAGGCTATAGATATTGTAGCTAAGCGTAAAAGTCTATGTATTCCGAATGATAAAATATGGGTTATATCTGTTGGAGAATTGATTCCCCGTAAAAATCATGTCCGTTTGATTAAGGCTATTTCTGAAATTCCCGAAATCTATTTGACTATTGCAGGGCGAGGTGTTTTAAAGGGAGAATTAGACACATTAATTAATCAACTGGGATTGAGTCATCGGGTAAAACTATTAGGTTATAGGTCTGACATACCAGAGTTGTGTACAGCTGCCGATATCTTTGCGTTTCCCTCTATGCAAGAGGGGTTACCCGTTGCTTTAATGGAAGCCATGGCCTGTAGTAAAGCGGTTGTATGCAGCCGAATCAGGGGATGTACCGATTTAATAGATACGCAAGGTGGCATATTGTTTAACCCACACCGTATAATTGACATAAAAGAAGCGATATTGACTTTATTGGAAAGCGATCGTACCGAAATGGGGACGTACAATCACGCTGCTATTCAACAATATGACATAGCATGCATTATCAACCAAATGCAGGATATTTACAAACTACAATGATGGATCAAAGTATGGAAATAAAAATAGAATCAAGTGGAAATTCATATCTGGCTGTAGCCATGTTGATGCAAAGTGGAGAAGCTGGAGGTGTCCAGCGTATTATGATTAATTTGGCTAAAGGGCTTATTATACATGGGGTAAACGTCAGTTTTTTAATTGGTGATGCTCGTGGAGAGATGATGCAAGAAATTCCATCCTGTTGTGAAATCATCAACTTTAATAAAAAATTTTATCGAGGAGATGCCAAATTATTAGGGGCTTTATATGGCATATATAATTATATGCATAGTCACCCAAACACAGTTATTTTGGCAGCGCCAGGATTAGCAGGGACGCTGACCGCTTTTATAAAAGTATTTTGCAGACGGTTCAAAGTTATTTCAATTGTAGACAATCGTTGTACTTTATTAAAAGGCGGTAGTTTGTACCACAAGGTGGTCTATTGTCTCAATAAATCATTGTTCGGATATTTGAATGCGATTATCGCTGCCCACTCATTAGCAAAAGAAGAGCAAATAAAATGTTACAATATCCCTCCGTCAAGGGTTTATAAAATATACCATCCGTTAATATCTCCCATAGCAATAGAGAATACTGCGCCAGAAACGGAACATCCTTTTATCAAAGCTCGTAAATATGGGGTAAAATTGATGTTAGCAGTTGGCCGATTAGTCCCTGAAAAAGATTTTGCAACTTTATTAAAAGCATTTAACAAGGTCCGTCAAAATAAAGACGCCAGATTGATTATTTTAGGAGACGGTCCACTCAGAAAAGGACTGGAAGAAATACGCCAGTCTAGTAGGTATGCTGACGATATCGATTTGTTAGGTTATACCAATAATGTCATCGGATTTATGAAAAGTGCTGACTTATTTGTACTTTCTTCAAAAGAGGAAGCATTTGGTAATGTGTTGATAGAAGCCATGTCCTGTGGACTTCCTTGTGTTGCTACGGATTGTGCGAGTGGAGGGCCAAGGGATATTATGGAAGGAGGTGACAAACGCTATGGCGCTTTGTGTCCCTGTCAAGATTCTCAGGCCCTTGCGGAAGGAATCCTTTCTACATTGGATAGGAAATATGACTCTTGTGTTATCAAAAAAAGAGCCGAAGTTTTTACAATCGCACACTCAGCTGGCCTTTATTTGAAAGTTATAAAAAAATTAGTGAATGATCTATTCTGAAAGAGATACAATTGCGCCTAACATCATGGCATTTACGGCAATAGTGGCAGCTGTAGCATCACTCCTGTCGTTTGTTCTTCTCCAAAATGATGACTTTGGGTATGGTTTCTTTACGATGTTTATATGTACGCTCTTATTAGCTTTTTGTTCCAGAAAACATTCGATTATCTCACAACCTTTGGCAATTGCATTCATTTTTCGTATTGGATTCTGTTTATTATTATCCGTTAAAGGTGATGGTGATGCGGATAATTACGGGGTATATGCCGTGCATTTTGCAAATATGCCAATTACTGAGATTTTTTCCAATATTCCAACAGGGGCCTATTTTTACTCATGGCTTATTAGCTTTTCATTCCGCCTATTTGGGGAAAATTATATGCCGATACGAGTTATAAATGCGACATTAAGTGTCTGTTGTGTTTGGATTATTGCTGACATTGCGTCATACTTATATAAAAATCCCAAAACGGTTATAAAAATCGCATGGATAGTAGCGGTATTCCCTAATTTGATCCGTTTCTCGAGTTATTTTGCTAATAGGGAAGTTATCCTGATGCTTTTTATGCTTCTATATATAAAGTATTCTTATCTATATTATAATCGCACCAACAATGGATATTTGCTTGTTTCGATATTGGCGCTCATTCCTTCAATGATATTACATACTTCCATGATTGCCATGATTTTACTTACAATATTAATCATATTATCAAAAGAGGGAAAAACGCAAAATAAAGGAACTAATTTTATTCGGGAAGCTTTTTTGACAATTGCCACAATTGCCGTATTCTTATATATGCTTTCCAGTGGTATTGGAATGGAGAAATTTAATATCGGAGGAGGTGTAGACCTAAATGTATCTTCTATTAGTAATATCGGCAATATGTCAGCCGTGGGGCGAGCGGCTTATCTTAGCGGAGTTACTTTTTCTAACCCTGTTTTGACGTTATTGTTCTTACCTGTCCGAGTGTTATATTTTTTATATACCCCATTTCCGTGGATGATACGTTCTGTTATAGATATTGTTGGATTCTTTGACGCGATACTATATATATGGGCTTCTATTCCTATCTATAAGAAACTAAAGGAAATACACAGAAAAAGAAAAGGAAAAAGTCCGGATGAACGTTTTCTTCTGCTATTATTCATTACTCTTGTCATCATTATAGCTATGTTTGCAGCTGTAACTTCCAATTATGGAACTGCAATCAGACATCGTTGTAAACTCATTCCTATTTTTCTACTGATAGCAGCAGACTATATTAGACTACCTTTTAACAGGTAAGACAACAGTCCGATTTTTTTTGAACATAGTTTTTATTCATGTTTCAATATTTGTTGTTTCCATGAAAATTAAAGTGATTTCTCCATATTTCGGGAAATTTCCGCCTTTCTTTGACTTGTTTTTAGAAAGTTGTCGGTATAATCCCGAAATTACTTTCTTGATTTTTACAGATCAACACAATATTCCATTGTGTCCACCTAACGTTGAAATCTTCCAATGGCAGTTTTTTGATTTAAAAAAAATGATACAAGGAAAATTGTCATTAAATATCAAAGCTATGTATGCTCTTTCTCCATATAAATTATGTGATTACAAACCTGCATATGGAAAACTATTTGAAGATTATTTGGAAGGTGCCGACTTTTGGGGATTCTGTGATATGGACTTGATATTCGGCAAGATATTCAATATCCTCTCGTTAGATAAATTGTCCCAAAGTGAACGTATATTAACGCAAGGGCATCTTACTTTTTATAAGAATAGCCATAAAATGAACATGATGTTCACAAGGGAACTCGAAAATGGTATTTCTTTCGCCCAAGCAATCTCTTTTAGTGAACCGGCTTTTTTTGATGAGATATTTATGCCGGAAATTTGTAAAGAGAATGATGTAATACAATATGGGGAGAATGTATTTGCTGATATATTACCACAATATGCAACTTTTGTTGTGGCTCCTACATGTACCATAACCAATCGTGCCAAACAACGATTCTGTTGGAAAAATGGAAGATTATTTCAGATGTATCGGTCTGTTGATAGCGAGGAAACTTTATCTGAGATTATGTACATACATTTTCAGAAAAGGCCGTTAACACCATTTTATTCCCAATCAGATTTGAATGGAAAAGCACGTATTTATTTCACACCTCAGGGTATTTTCCCAGACAGATTATATACGAATAATGTAGAAGAAAGCAATAAACTGCATGTAATAAATTACCACCGGAAAAGATGGCAATCTTTGACTTGGAGAAAAATATGGGTAAAATATAGGATCAATAAACTTTTAAGAAAATAGACAATATGCAAGTCGGTATTTTGACATTTCATAAAACGACCAATTATGGAGCAATCCTACAAGCATACGCATTGCAGAAGACATTGGAAAATGAGGGATTCAAGGTTTCTATCATTGATTATCATAATAACCGTATATACGGTTATTATGATTACAGAATAAGATCCTGTAATCATTATAAAACGATGATAGGAAAAATTATTCGCTATCATTACAATAAAGCAATATGGCTTCGTTTTGAGGCGTTTCGCCATAAACACATAAAATTATCGCCTTCTTGTCAAACTTTGAATGAATTACAGAATGTAGAATCAGTATATAATGCTGTGATTAGTGGTAGCGATCAGGTATGGAACCCAAATGCTATCTTTCAAGATTTTGACGCATACCTTCTTGGAACTGTTTCCTGTAAAAAAATAGCTTATGCAGCTTCAGCTGGAAATGTGATGTTATGGGAAAAATATTTAAAAACATATTGGAATTTACTTCATCGTTTCGATGCTATTTCTGTAAGAGAAGCAGATATGGTACATCCGGTCCGTGAATTATCTCAACAAGAAGTAACATTGGTATGTGATCCAACGCTTCTGCTTGAACAGTCTGATTGGGTCTCTATTGAGCAAAACGAGTTAAATAAGTCACTTCCGAACGGCTATATTCTTGTATATTTTTTAGGTAGAAATATATCCGTTCCGACTACAGCATTAGCCTTACAAAAAAAAACAGGATTGCCCATTGTCTCTATCGGACGAAAGATTAAAGGAGCTTATCGGCCTAAAGTAGGACCGGCTGGCTTTCTCTCATTATTCCATCATGCAACCTACATTTTGACAAGTTCATTTCATGGAACAGTTTTTTCCATTCAATATCAGAAGCCGTTTTTAGTATTTGGTAATGGCGCATATAATTCACGTATGCACACATTACTTAATCATCTTAATCTTCAAGAACGGTTGATAACGAATAATTGTTCGATCGGTTCTATCTTATCAGATATTGATCAACCGATCGATTGGGAAAAGGTTGCTGTGTGTAGATTTGAATTGAAAGGTCATTCAATTGGTTTTATAAAAAAATCGTTATCTTGATATGCAGTCTTCAAAAAAAAGAATTGTATTGCCTCTTGAATCGTGTGTCGGGTGTTCTGCTTGTATGGCAATCTGCCCCAAACAGTGCATTTCAATGCAACCGGACAACAAAGGTTTTTTAAGGCCTGTAATTGATTCAGGTATTTGTATTTCATGCAAATCGTGCCTACGGATTTGCCAAGCGGAAGGGAAGCACACAAAAACACTCCCATCAACTGTACTTGCTGCAAGAATAATCGATAACGGTGTGTTATCAAATAGTTCTTCTGGAGGAATTGCATGGATACTCTCAAAGCACATCCTACAACAAGGAGGAGCCGTTTACGGAGCTGCGTTTGATGAAAATATGACAGTAAAACATATCCGTGTAGAAAATGAGTCTGAATTATATCGGTTACAAGGTAGTAAATATGTACAAAGTGATATAACAAATATATATGCTCTTATCAAACAGGATTTGTCTAATGGTATACAGGTTCTCTTTATAGGAACACCATGCCAAGTAGCAGCGATCAAGAAAGTGTTTCTTAATACCGGCAAGCAATTGTTGACATGCGATTTGATCTGCCATGGCGTCCCGAGTCCTCGTTTATTTGCAGATCATATAAGAGCGATAGAAACTTCTTTTTCAAAAAAGGTTGCAGATTATCGATTTAGGGATAAAGTTTTTGGTTGGAATTATAATATTAACCGTATAATTTTTAAAGATGGAGGTTCGTCAATACATTCATATTGGACTCAGTGCTATAAACGCCTGTTCTTTAGCAATTATGGGCTTAGAGATAGTTGCTATATATGCAAATACAGCAGTCTATCACGACAGGGTGATATTACATTAGGGGACTATTGGGGCATTAATCAAGTTTCGGATATCTTTAAAGATAATAAAGGCGTGAGCGTTGTATTTGCCAACACATCAGAAGCAAAAAAATTAATGGATATAATAAAAGGACATTGTACTTATATTGAAACATCTTTGTCAAAGGCATTACAAATGCAGTTGATTATGCCAGTGCAACGTCCTAAGCGAATTGATGCATTTTGGAATACGTATTATAAGACTTCGTATAAGGAGACCTGCTATAAATTTGCCGGGAAACGTATCTTTCTTACCATCAGAAATCTCATTAAAGACCTCATTGTAAAATATAAACTAATACATATTTAAGATCATAATGGGGCGTAACTCCTTACTACTAAAGAATACATTCATTATATCAATTGGTAAAGTATGTACACAACTGATTACATACTTATTGTTACCTATATATACGACTATTCTCACTCCGTCGGATTATGGTACAATAGATCTGTTGTTAACATATATTTTGTTGATTTCTCCGGTTATAACGATACAGATGGAGATGTCAATTTTCCGTTTCCTTATTGATACCCGGGGAAACAAACAAGAAACAGCACGTGTGCTGTCAAATTGCTTAGCTTGTGCAATGGGACCATCATTATTATTTATAATATTATATTTTCCTATTGCTCTATCGCTTGATTTTGAATACCTTGGACCATTTTTAAGTGGAATTATCACCAATTCGATTTTGTGTATTGCTCTTCAGATTGCAAGAGGTCTTGGTGATAATATGTCATATGCTGTAGGAAGTGCCATCTCTGGTATTATGACTGTTTTATTGAATATAATATTTGTCATCATTTTCCCGTATGGCGTTGCGGGTATGCTATATTCCACAGCTATTGCTCAATTCATTGCTTTTTGCTACATAATAATAAGAGACGAAGTCTGTGAATATATTGATTTCTCTTTACTTTGCAGAAATTTAATGAAGAAAATGGCACGCTATTCTGTCCCGCTAATTTTGAATGGTTTATCATGGTGGATAATTAGTGCTTCAGATCGCACTCTCGCTTCTGTTGTGTTAGGAACACATGCAAACGGAATATTAGCTGTCGTTATTAAATTTTCTGCAATTGTTACCAATGTGTTTGCCATCTTCAATCTCTCTTGGACTGAATCTGTTGCAGTACACATCAATGACAAAGATCGTGATATTTATATATCTGATATTACCCAAAAATGTTTTAACCTATTCAGCACAGGGGGGATCGTACTTATTATGATCTGTGCTGTTTTCTTCAAATATTTAGTTAATGAAAAATTTTATGAAGCTTATCCATTAATTCCGCTATTCGTAATTGGCAATATTATCAATATCATTCAAACATTATATGGCATTATTTACATAGGTAAAAAAGACACTAAGCAAGTATCGCGTACTGCATTTATTGCGGCAATTGTCAATTTCATAACGAATGTCATATTTATAAAATATATAGGGCTATATGCCGCAGCAATTTCAACAATCAGCGCAATGCTTTTCCTTGCGATATACCGGCATAAAGATATTAATCGTAATATGAATATCACTTTGGATGCAAAAGATATTTGGATAATGTGTGGAATTTACGCCATATTTGTATTTATATATTTAATCCGAAATCCAATATGTAATATTATCGGTCTGGTTACATCGATATGCTTTGCTATGTTATGGAATAAGGCAATTATAACAAGTGTGTTATTCTACATTAAAGATAAATTCCCAGCACGGATTCGTAAGCGTCCCAGCACAGATAGCCAATAATGAGTACCTTAGAAGATCTCAATTCAGGAATATTGCATTCGCAACAAGGTTTCCTGGAAGCTGTTCAACAAGGTGCGTCATGGTTGGCTTCCGCTCCATCCTACTTGTTGCATCCGGCGTGAGGTAATGATGAGACTGGGCTTTTATAACGAAAGCTATAAGATTTCTGCGGATAGTGACTTATTGGTTCGCTATCTGATGACGGGCGGACTTTCTACTGATAGAGCTAAGCGTAGGAAAATGTGGGAAGATGACATGGAAAGTGCCACAGTTTATATTGGCATTATTGAAAGGAGCATAGCAATTAAATGAAATTGATAGCTGGTTGGTGTAGATTGACTATTTACTTTTTTAATTAAATTCTGAAGATTATTAGCTTGTAGTATAACAAAATATGTAGGTCCCTAACTTCATGCTACACACATGAAGATCCCTACATTTTGCAGGTCAGGAAATATACAGCGGTGTATTCTTGATCTGGCCCTTATATATCCGCAATATGCTGATATGTATTCTAAATATATCAACTGTCTGTGAAGATCGTTGATATATTTTTTATAGTATGCTGATTGATTAAAGGCAATATCTTCTCGCATGGGGATATTTGGCTCTGTCGCTCGTGGTGAACAACAGGAGGGTAATGATGTCGATGTTTGTGTTGAAATTGAAAGACTAGAGAGTGCTTGTGTGTTATTAATAGCTATATTTCTTATTGACCGACAAATATTTCTTTCAGATGTGCACTGTCAGGTGTGTATCTATTTTCACATAAATACTTTAATGCCATTTTAAGAGAATGAATTTCACTATTATCTTTAATCGCAGCAAACAAAGACTTAAAACGCGGATCTGAGTTGGAAGATACCTTTTTTGATTCGTCCGTAAACTTCTTAAATTCTGTCGGCAAACCAAAACTATTAGGATCAATCATTTGTTCTTCGGCACAATCTAAAATAAATTTATCTACTGCTGGAGCAATTGTTATAAGATACTGATGGCGTTCACGATGTTTCATCAATGTCAAATGTTCGGTTTGGGCTATGATATCACATTCTCGGATATAGCCAAGTTGAACTTTATCCTTATCAATAATTCCAATAGCGAACTTGTCTGCAAAAGTAGAATTCAATTGTCCTACAACCTTAGAGCAACAATGTTGATGATTAACACCTGCATTCAATAGATATTCTATAAGGTTAGTATCAACGAAACACTCAGGCATTATATGTAGTAGTTTGTTCTGTTTCATATATATAACTCGAAATTAAAGAACATATCCACTCCATTATCATATATTTCATGAGTTTCCTCTTCGTTTAATTGTCTTACGCAATATGTCCTTTCTGTATCATTAGAAGGATATGTAAACAGTACATTCATGCCTTCGGGAGCAACCTTTATAAGTTGGTTAAGAACGTATGGACTATGGGTTGCTATAAACAACATATCATTATGTCCTTTAATAGCATCTAATAACCAATTCACAAACTTACATTGTGTAGGAGGGAATAGATTATTCTCAGGTTCCTCAAGGAATATTTCACTATGATCCACATTGATATATTTATTATACATAACTTTAAAACGATCTGCTTCTTCATGGCCTCCGAAGTTATAATCATATCCTTCTATTGTTACGATTTCTGAATTAACAATTTTCCCCTTACTCCTGATTTTATTATAAATTGTAGAAAGTAAGTTTCTACGCTCCCCTTTTTGATCGTATGAAATCTTACCGGTACGATCTTGGTATTGACCATTTACAAGATAATCCAAATGAACATACATTGGAAGAAGTGATTGAACACCGCTTGAGCTCTCTCTAAGCATCAAAGGTTTTCCATTTTTCAATTGAATTTTATCAGAATTAGACATACTATCGTATGAATATGACATTCCTAGATCAAGAAAATTTTCTTCTTTCTTGATAAATCTACGGGCCTTATCCCAGTCAGACATAAATTCAATCATATTCCCATCCATTGATAATGAACTCCATCCGGGAATTGCAGCTACCAAATTTCGATCAGCAGGTATATAACTCACTTTGGGGTGTTTATATTCCCAACGCTTAGATTTCCATGTCATCTTAAATGTTTTAGATGAATGGTCGTAGCTGAATTTCAAATAGCGAGTTTCATATTCGATATATGTGTAATCTTGAATATAGCCAGTCATTTTATAGTAGTCTGCCATAATGTCAATAAAGGCACTGCCCTTACCAAAGCCATTGACCTTTTGAGTGAGTTCCAAGCGTTTCTCTACCCATGAACAATAACATGCGGTTTTAAGTACACAACTCTTACCAGAGCTCTGCATACCAGTGATTATATTGACTTGCCTTAATGTAAGATTAGCCTCCTTAATAGGACCGAAATTCTTTATGAGCAGACGTTTCATAATATTGAAATTTCTTATTTAACAGACAAAGATAATGTTTTTTCTCGAATAAGGGTTAACTATAATAGATAAAAAGCAATTTATTATGTTGACTACTGTAGAATGTTTATCCTTGCTTCGTGAGTATATGCGAAAGAATATGGATGAATGATTGATAGAAAGAAAACCGTATCTTTATATAACCCCTATAATAGCAAGGTTGTAGCATGTATGAGCAATAAAATATATCCTAATGGTATCCAGAACTTCGAGAAAATCCGTCAAGACGGTTATTTCTATGTTGATAAAACGGCCTTGATGTATCAAATGGTAAAGACCGGTTGTTATTACTTTTTGAGTCGTCCGCGACGTTTGGGGAAGAGTCTGCTGATCTCTACCTTGGAGGCGTATTTTCAAGAGATGAACAGGTGCTGAATAGTATCGACTCGGAATCCAACAACCCTATTCCGGTGATTTACCAGAGCGGATATCTCACCATTAAGGGGTATGACGAACGTTTTGGTATGTATCGTTTAGGTTTCCCGAATCGTGAAGTGGAAGCCGGTGACTATGACTCTTTCTTCCGTCGTCTACAAAGTTTCTTTGCGGACACTGGTTATGACGTGATTCGCGAGCAGGAATTGTATTATGAAAATGTGCTTTTTATCGTTTTTAAACTCGTGGGCTTTTATACCAAAGTGGAATATCATACCAGTGAGGGGCGCATCGACCTTGTGTTGCAGACGCATAAGTTCATATTATCTTAAATTCCTGAAATACGCCCGTACCTTCCGCATCATCTTGATTCCCATCATTACGCCATCGAATACAGCCATACCGGTATTGAACGAACGCATGAGTGCATCTGCCTTGTTGGTTGCCGGAGCAAGTGGGGCAAATATTTCGCGTGTAGTAGCTGTCATGGCTTTTTTTTGAGCGCGGATCTCATTTAAAAGCTTCTTTTTACGTTCGGCAATCTCTTCTAATGTGAATTTCTGCGGGGTCTGCACATTCATAATTTATTTATTTGAATCAGTTAAAAATAAATTAGCGAGGAAGTTCACCATCGGAGAAATGATGAGCTGCTTGCGGAAAATAATAACCAGGACAATGAGAACAACATTGATGCCTGCTATGATGGCGAAACTCGACATCAGACCGCCCACAAAAGGCTCCAATATATAAGCAAGAGCAAAAAGAAGATAAAACAGGGCAACCATGCCCAAGATAATAAGTACTAATACCATGATTAACGTGGAAAAAAGTATGGTTAACTTCTCCGTCAGTTCTAATTTGGTATATTCTTTTTGAAGTTCCAGATATTTCTTGAACTCGCAAAATAACTGCTGAAAATTCTCAATACTTTTATCGTCTGCAAACATAGTCGCTCTGTTTTTACTCTTTCTTTGGTTACTCACTTATTCTGCTATTTCTCCCTTTATTTCGGAAGCGATCTCGTCAACGAGAGTTTCCATTTCACTGCGATTAAGCTTGATTCCTTTTTTACGAAGAATCTCTGAGATTTTATGACGGGTATCTTCTCCCTTTTCAGGAGCAAATAAAATACCAAGGGCTGCACCTACGGCTGCACCACCCAAAAAAGCTGCTAAAACATTCAATCCTTTCATAATGTATAATGTTTAAAATGATTATAATACAACAAATATAACATTTTTATTGAAAGGTTGTTCGTGAAAACTGAAAAAAAGTGGTTCGTTTTATCATTCTTTTTTTCTTTTATGGTTTAATCTTATTTAACGGGCTCTTGTAGCTGACCTTTGAAGGTTAAGGCGTACCTTTGTTTTCAAATACGGAAGTGGTTTTGTTACCTACTTGTCAGGCGACAAGTACTGTTTCGTATAAGAAGAAGCCGGGATAGAAGTTTTTTTTGGACGGATTTCTTTGTCGGGTGATAAAATTTCCATTATTTTGTTGCCCGAAACTAAATATAATAGACGAGAATATTGAATTATTAATTAAAACAGAGTATAGGAATATGAAAAGATTAGTCGTATTAGGAATGGGAGTATGCTTGGTGCTGGCATTTACATCTTGTAAATCCAGTGAAAGTGCCTATAAGAAAGCTTACGAGAAAGCAAAACAACAAGAATTGGCAGAACCGCAGGTGGAAGCTCCGGTAGAGGTTACTCCAGTGGTTGCAGCTCCTGTAACAACTACCAAAGTGGCAGATACATCCGGTGTTCGTCAGGAAAAGGTTACAGTGGTTTCCGGTAACGAAGGACTGAAGGATTATAGCGTTGTGGTAGGTAGCTTTGGAGTGAAAGCGAATGCGGAAGGCCTGAAAGATTGGTTGGACGGGCAGGGATATCACTCTACGATTGCATTTAATGCTGATAAGGCAATGTATCGTGTGATTGTGAGCTCATTTGCTGACAAGTCTGCTGCTGCTGAAGCTCGCGATGCATTCAAGGCTAAATATCCGAACCGTTCGGATTTTCAGGGAGCTTGGCTGCTGTATCGTGTATATTGATTTCTTTTTGGTAATATATATTGGAAAGAACCCATGTTTTTTCCGGATAGGAAGGCGGTAACTGGGAAGTTACTGCTTTTTTATTGAGAAGGAGTGGCTCTTCGTTTAGATATTTTTATCATTCTACTAAAAGAAGTTATAAATGATAGTGGGGAAACTTTTATAGTAAAGAAAGTTTTTACATTTGTCTACTCTTAATTGGGAGGATGTATTGCCTGAATGTGAATAGGGCTTTAATTTAGAGATTGAATGGAACAAAAATATGTAATGGCTGCTATCGACGCGGCTCTAAAAGCAGGTGGAGAGATTCTTTCTATTTATAATGATCCGGCGTCGGACTTTGAAATAGAGAGGAAGGCTGACAACTCTCCGCTGACTATTGCAGACAGAAAAGCGCACGAAGCAATTGTGGCCGTTCTGAATGATACTCCTTTTCCTGTTCTTAGTGAAGAAGGGAAGCATTTAGGGTATGAGACCCGATGTGAGTGGGATACTTTATGGGTGGTAGATCCACTGGATGGAACGAAGGAGTTTATTAAGCGTAATGGAGAATTTACGGTAAATATTGCTTGGGTGCAGAACGCTGTACCTGTGTTCGGCGTTATTTATGTGCCCGTGAAAAAAGAACTTTATTTCGGGATCGAAGGTACAGGGGCTTATAAATGTTCCGGTATTGTGAGTCTGGATGAGGACAGCGTTTCATTGGAGAAGTTGATTGGGAAATCGGAACAGATGCCTTTGAAGGAGGTGCACGATCATCTGATAGTGGTTGCTTCCCGTTCGCATCTGTCACCTGAGACTGAATTATATATTGCAGATTTGAGGAAGAAATACGGCAGTGTGGAACTGATTTCGAGCGGAAGCTCTATTAAAATCTGTCTGGTGGCTGAAGGTAAGGCTGATGTATATCCACGTTTCGCTCCCACGATGGAGTGGGATACGGCTGCCGGACATGCGATAGCCCGTGCCGCAGGAATGGAAGTGTATCAGGCCGGAAAGGAAGAACCTCTACGATATAATAAGGAGGATTTATTGAATCCGTGGTTTATCGTTGAGCCCAAAAGAGAACATTAAATAATGTTTATATGACATTTGAAATTGTATTTGTACTATTATGCCTATTAGGAATGGTAGCGGCTTTGGTGGCGGATAAGATGCGACCGGGCATGATACTTTTTTCGGTAGTGGTTTTGTTTCTGTGTGCCGGCATTCTGACTCCTAAGGAGATGTTGGAAGGGTTTAGCAACAAAGGGATGATTACCGTTGCTCTGTTGTTTCTGGTGAGTGAGGGGATCCGCCAGTCGGGCACATTAGGACAAGTGATTAAGAAATTGCTTCCGCAAGGAAAGACGACTGTATTTAAGGCACAGTTGCGTATCTTACCTTCGGTGGCATTTATTTCCGCTTTTCTGAATAATACGCCTGTTGTGGTTATTTTTGCTCCGATTATCAAGCATTGGGCTAAGTCGGTGAGTCTCCCGGCTACGAAGTTTCTGATTCCTCTTTCTTATGTGACTATTTTGGGAGGTATCTGTACATTGATCGGTACTTCTACCAATCTGGTGGTGCACGGTATGATATTGGAAGCAGGATTCGAAGGCTTTTCTATGTTCGAACTCGGAAAGGTGGGTATTTTTATCGCTATTGCCGGAATCATTTATATATTTCTTTTTTCCAAACGTCTTTTGCCGGATGCACGTCCGGATACGGCTGTGCCGGATGAGGAAGTAGAGGAAGGGGGGAGGTTGCATCGGGTAGAGGCTGTGTTGGGTGCCCGTTTTCCCGGTATCAATAAAAAACTGAAGGATTTTAATTTCCAACGCCATTACGGTGCGGAGGTAAAAGAGATTAAAACACGCAGCGGACAACGTTTTGTGTCGAATCTGGAGGATGTGGTGCTCCACGAAGGGGATACGTTGGTTGTGATGGCTGATGATACGTTTATACCGACATGGGGGGAATCTTCTGTGTTTGTCTTGTTGACGAATGGGAATGAGCCGGATATTACAGGGAAAAAGAAGCGTTGGCTTGCTTTGTTGTTGCTGGTTTTGATGATTGTCGGCGCAACGGTGGGGGAGCTTCCGGTAACTAAGGAGATGTTTCCGGATATCAAGCTGGATATGTTTTTCTTTGTGTCTATTACGACTATTATTATGGCATGGACGAATCTGTTCCCTGCCCGTAAATATACTAAATATATTTCGTGGGATATTCTGATTACTATTGCTTGTGCTTTTGCCATCAGTAAGGCGATGGTAAACTCCGGGGTGGCGGATAGCGTTGCAAGGTTTATTATCGGGTTGAGTGATGATTACGGCCCGCATGTGTTGCTCGCAATGTTGTTTATCATTACGAATTTGTTTACGGAACTGATAACGAATAATGCAGCTGCTGCCTTGGCTTTCCCGCTGGCATTGTCGATTGCTTCCCAATTGGGAGTCAGTCCTACCCCTTTCTTTGTGGTGATCTGTATGGCTGCATCTGCCAGCTTCTCGACACCGATCGGTTATCAGACTAATTTGATTGTGCAAGGTATCGGTAACTATAAGTTTACGGATTTTGTACGTATCGGGTTACCGCTTAATATCATCACTTTCTTAATTTCTATTATTCTGATCCCGTTGATCTGGAACTTTTAATAATTGAATCTGTAAATGGAAGAAAAGAATCATATATATCCGATATTTGACCGCATGATGACGCGGCAGGATAAAGAAGAACTGTTGGGGCAACACAGCGTGATGATCTGGTTTACCGGATTGAGCGGTTCAGGAAAGAGTACGATTGCCATTGCATTGGAACGTGAACTTCATAAGCGCGGATTACTTTGCCGTATCTTGGATGGGGATAATATCCGTAGTGGAATTAATAATAACCTGGGATTCTCCGAAACGGACCGGGTGGAAAATATCCGTCGCATAGCGGAAGTGTCGAAGTTGTTTCTGGATAGTGGTATCATTACGATTGCTGCATTTATCAGCCCTAATAATGATATTCGCGAAATGGCTGCAAACATTATTGGTAAGGATGATTTTCTGGAGGTTTTTGTTAGTACTCCGCTGGAGGTATGTGAGAAACGTGATGTGAAAGGGTTGTATGCGAAGGCACGGAAAGGGGAAATTCAGAATTTTACAGGGATCTCTGCACCTTTCGAGGTTCCCGAACAGCCGGCTTTGTCACTGGATACTTCCCAATTGACGTTGGAGGAGTCGGTGAACCGTCTGTTGGAGCTTGTTTTGCCCAAAGTGAAGTGTATAAAATGAAATAAATATGGAAGAATATAAATTAAGCCACTTGAAAGAACTCGAAGCCGAGTCTATTCATATCATTCGCGAGGTGGCGGCGGAATTTGAGAATCCGGTGATGCTTTACAGTATCGGAAAGGATTCCTCAGTGATGGTACGCTTGGCTGAAAAAGCGTTTTATCCAGGGAAAGTGCCATTCCCATTGATGCATATCGATTCGAAATGGAAGTTCAAGGAGATGATTCAGTTTCGTGATGAATATGCGAAAAAGTACGGATGGAATCTGATCGTTGAAAGTAATATGGAGGCTTTTCATGCAGGGGTGGGACCTTTTACGCATGGAAGTAAAGTGCATACGGATTTGATGAAGACGCAGGCTTTGCTTCATGCATTGGATAAGTATAAGTTTGATGCTGCATTTGGCGGTGCTCGTCGTGATGAGGAGAAGTCACGCGCGAAGGAACGTATTTTCTCTTTCCGGGATAGGTTTCACCAATGGGACCCGAAAAATCAGCGTCCTGAATTGTGGGATATTTATAATGCCCGCGTACATAAGGGGGAAAGTATCCGTGTATTCCCGATTAGCAACTGGACTGAACTGGATATTTGGCAGTATATCCGTTTGGAGAATATTCCGATCGTTCCGCTGTATTATGCTAAAGAGCGTCCGGTGATTAATCTGGATGGTAATCTCATTATGGCGGATGATGACCGTTTGCCTGAAAAGTACCGTGACCAGATTGAAATGAAGATGGTTCGTTTTCGTACGTTGGGCTGCTGGCCTTTGACAGGGGCGGTGGAAAGTGGAGCTGCTACGATTGAAGAGATTGTGGAAGAAATGATGACTACGACGAAGAGTGAACGCACTACCCGTGTGATTGACTTTGATCAGGAGGGTAGCATGGAACAAAAGAAACGTGAAGGATACTTTTAATTTAAAAAAGTAATGGCAGATAATAAATTAGATATAAAAGCTTTTCTGGACAAGGATGAACAGAAAGACTTGTTGAGACTGTTGACTGCGGGTTCGGTAGATGATGGAAAATCAACGTTGATCGGACGCTTGTTGTTTGATAGTAAGAAACTGTATGAGGATCAGTTGGATGCACTGGAACGTGATAGTAAGCGTGTCGGAAACGCAGGCGAGCATATTGACTATGCGTTATTGCTTGATGGCTTGAAGGCTGAACGTGAACAGGGAATTACGATTGACGTGGCTTATCGCTATTTCTCAACGAATGGCCGTAAGTTTATTATCGCGGACACTCCGGGGCACGAACAGTATACCCGTAATATGATTACTGGAGGGTCTACGGCTAACCTGGCTATTATCCTGGTGGATGCCCGTACCGGAGTGATTACCCAGACCCGTCGCCACTCTTTCCTAGTGTCTTTGCTGGGAATCAAGCATGTGGTATTGGCTGTTAACAAGATGGATTTGGTGGATTTCTCGGAAAAACGTTTTAATGAGATTGTGGCTGACTATAAGGAGTTTGTTGCTCCATTAGGTATTCCTGATGTCAATTGCATTCCGCTTTCTGCATTGGATGGAGATAATGTGGTGGATAAATCGGAACGTACTCCGTGGTATAAAGGGGTTTCTCTGCTCGATTTCCTTGAAACGGTTCATATTGATAATGACCATAATTTTACGGATTTCCGTTTTCCGGTTCAGTATGTGCTTCGTCCGAATTTGGATTTCAGAGGATTCTGCGGTAAGGTTGCATCCGGTATCGTCCGTAAGGGGGATACGGTGATGGCTCTTCCTTCCGGAAAAATGTCTAAGGTGAAAAGCATTGTGACTTATGACGGGGAATTGGATTACGCTTTCCCGCCGCAGTCTGTGACCTTGACACTGGAGGATGAGATTGACGTGTCGCGCGGTGAAATGTTGGTGCATCCTGACAATTTGCCGACGGTGGATCGTAACTTCGAAGCTATGATGGTTTGGATGGATGAGGAACCGATGGATGTAAATAAGTCATTCTTTATTAAGCAGACTACCAATTTGAGCCGTACACGAATTGATACGATAAAGTATAAGGTGGATGTGAATACCATGGAGCATCTGTCTCTGGAAAATGGTCAGCTGACTAAAGAAACGTTGCCGTTGCAGTTGAATCAGATTGCCCGGGTGGTGCTGACCACGGCTAAGGAATTGTTCTTTGATCCTTATAAGAAGAATAAATCTTGTGGCTCATTTATCCTGATTGACCCGATCACCAATAATACTTCGGCAGTAGGTATGATTATCGACCGAGTGGAAATGAAAGATATGAGTGACACGGAGGATATTCCGGTATTGGATATGGCAAAATTGGGAATTGCTCCGGAACATTACGAAGCGGTAGAAAAAGCTGTGAAGGAACTGGAACGCCAAGGGCTTGCAGTGCGACTCATAAAATAGATTTTTTAATTTTTAATTTTTAATTCATAAAGTGGGATTACTCGAATTTAACAAACTTCCGATTAATACATTGGTAGGGGCAGACTGGAAAACATTCAAGGCTATCACCGCCAGTCGTGAAATTGATGCAGCCTACAAAGGTAAATACCGATTGACGAAGGCTGTGTGCCGATTGCTTTCTCCACTGGCGTCATTACAAGACAGGCGTTATGAGAAGTTGTTGGCTAATCAGCCATTGGAGCATGACCCGGTGTTCATTCTGGGACACTGGCGGAGTGGAACTACATTTGTACATAATGTGTTCTCTTGTGACAAGCATTTTGGGTATAACACTACTTATCAGACTGTATTCCCTCATCTGATCATGTGGGGACAGCCTTTCTTCAAAAAGAATATGAGTTGGCTGATGCCGGATAAGCGTCCGACGGATAATATGGAGCTGGCAGTGGATCTTCCCCAGGAAGAGGAGTTTGCTTTGTCGAACATGATGCCTTATACATATTATAATTTCTGGTTCCTGCCGAGATATCAACAGGAATATGCTGATAAATATCTTTTGTTTGATGATATAACGGATGCCGAATTGAAGGTGTTTGAAGAGGTGTTCACTAAGTTGATTAAGATTTCTTTGTGGAATACTCATGGTACTCAGTTCCTTAGCAAGAATCCTCCGCATACCGGAAGGGTGAAGGAATTGGTGAAAATGTTCCCGAATGCTAAGTTTATTTACTTGATGCGTAATCCGTATACTGTATTCGAATCTACACGCAGTTTCTTTACTAATACGATTCAGCCGCTGAAATTGCAGGATATTAGCAATGAACAGTTAGAGGAAAATATCCTTTCTATTTATGCCAAGCTTTATCATAAGTATGAATCGGATAAGAAATTTATTCCGGAGGGTAACTTGATGGAAGTGAGGTTTGAAGATTTCGAAGCGGATGCGATGGGTATGACGGAAACTGTTTATCAGTCTCTTTCTATTCCAGGATTTGCCGAAGCACGTAGTAATATAGAGAAATATGTGGGCGGAAAGAAGGGATATAAGAAGAATAAATATAAATACGATGACCGTACGATCCGTTTGGTAGAGGAGAACTGGGGTTTTGCTTTGAAGCAATGGAATTATAATTTATAAGAAGAAAAAGAAAGGAATAGTATTGATGATTCAGAAAAACGTTCATCGACTGTTGATGACAGCTTGCGTTGCATTTATTTCTTCTTTGTCTTTGATGGCGCAGCATAAAGTTGAAATGCTCCCTTTTGGGGATATGGACCAATGGGTGGACCGTCAGATAAAGGAGTCGAGCATTATTGGTGGGAATACGAAGAATGTATATGCGATAGGACCAACGATGGTGATCAAGGGAGATCAGGCTTATAAAAATATGGGCGGATCGCCTTGGGGTACTTCGAATGTAATGGCGAAGGTTGCCGGTATAACGAAAACTAATACTTCGGTCTTTCCGGAGAAACGGGGAGATGGATATTGCGCCCGTTTGGATACACGCATGGAGAGTGTAAAGGTATTAGGAATTGTTAATATTACGGTATTGGCAGCAGGTTCTATTTTCACCGGTTCGATGCATGAGCCGATTAAGGGTACTAAAAATCCACAGAAAATGTTGCAGACCGGTATTCCGTTTACAAAGAAGCCGGTTGCTCTTCAGTTTGATTACAAAGTGAAGATGTCTGACCGGGAGAATCGTATCCGTGCTACCGGTTTCAGCAAGATTACAGATGTTCCCGGAAAAGATTATCCGGCAGCTATCCTGTTTTTGCAGAAACGCTGGGAGGATGCCAATGGTAATGTGTATGCGAAACGGATAGGGACAATGGTGACTTATTACTATCATTCTACGGACTGGAAAAATAATGCAACTTATGAGATTATGTATGGTGACATAACGAATCGTCCGGAATATAAGTCTCATATGATGCGTCTGCAAGTGACCGAAAACTATACGGTGAACAGCAAAGGTGAAAGTGTGCCTATCCATGAGGTGGCTTGGGGGAATGAAAAAGATGTTCCGACTCACATGTGTCTTCAGTTTACTTCCAGTCATGGAGGGGCTTATATTGGCTCTCCGGGAAATACGCTATGGATTGACAATGTAAAACTGATATATTAATAAAGTATAGTTGTTCTATGAGAATCTGTTGATGAATGAAAAATTACGTGTTTTTTTGTTTGTATTATATTAAATATCTATATTTGCACTAAATTTTAAAAGAAGGGGATGTTTATTGTCTCTTTGTCAGGTATAGGGCATTTGATGTGCATCTATCCTGTAAGACAATTTTGAATATATTATTTACTAAAATAACTAGAGATGAAAAAGGGTTTATTGTTTATTTTATTGGCAGCAGCCTCTGTATGTCTGCCTGCACAAGAAAAAGAAAATGCAGCAAAGAGTTATAGTGTGGAAACGAATCGCTTTGGTGCTAACTGGTTTATCAGCGGTGGAGTTGGTGCACAAATGTACTTTGGTGACAACGACAGTAAGGCTAGTTTTGGAAAACGTATTGCTCCGGCGCTTGATATTGCCGTAGGTAAGTGGTTTACTCCGGGATTGGGATTGCGTGTTGCATATAATGGCCTTCAGGCTAAAGGGGCATCTCCGGAAGCAGATGATCTTTATGTAAAAGGTGGCACTTATTCGAATGGGTATTACAAACAAAAATGGAATGTTGCTAATTTCCATGGTGATGTGATGTTCAACCTTTCTAATATGTTCTGCGGATATAATGAAGAGCGTGTTTATTCATTTATTCCTTATGTAGGTGTTGGTCTAGTACATTCATGGACAAAACCGGTCGAGAATAATCTTGGTCTAAATGCAGGTTTGATTAACCGTTTCCGTTTGTCTTCAGCATGGGATCTGAATGTGGAATTGCGTGGATTGTTAATGAAAAATGCTTTTGGTGGCGCAAGCAAAGAAGGTATGGCCGGTGTGACTGTTGGGCTTACTTACAAATTTAAGAAACGTGGTTGGAATGCTGTTCCTACTGTACCGATGGTTCCGGAAAGCCAGTTGAACGATATGAGAGACAGAGTTAACGCTCTGAAGAGTGAAAACGAATCTTTGAAACGTGACTTGGTGGAAGCTCGTAACAAGAAACCGGAAGTGATCGTTAAGAAAGAAGCCGGATTCGTTCCACGTCTGGTTGTTGTATTCAATATCGGAAAGAGCAACATCAGCAAGAGAGAATACATGAATATCGAAGCGATGGCTAAGGGTATCAAAGCAACTGATAAAGTATTTACTGTAACCGGATATGCTGATAAGGGTACTGGTTCTGCTGAATACAACATGAAGTTGAGTAAGAAGAGAGCTGAAGCAGTTCGTGACCTGATGGTTAATGAATTTGGTGTTTCTGCTTCTCAATTGAAGGTTGATTACAAGGGTGGTGTAGACAACATGTTCTATGATGACGCTAAGTTGAGCCGTGTAGCTATTGTTGAAGAATAATATACTTTTGAAATAATAGAATAAAAAAGGCGTTTCCTTTCACGGGAAGCGTCTTTTTTGTATTTTTGTACCCCATGAGCAGAATAGTAGCAATAGATTATGGAAGAAAGCGTACCGGAATAGCTGTGAGCGATACAATGCAGTTGATCGCAAACGGATTGACGACTGTGCCTACACATCAGCTTCTGGGCTTTATCGGTGCATATATAGCAAAAGAACCGGTGGAGCGGATTATTATTGGACTGCCTAAGCAAATGAATAATGAGGTTTCGGAGAATATGAAGAATATAGAGCCTTTTGTTCGGTCGCTGAAAAAGCGCTACCCGGATCTTCCGGTCGAATATGTGGACGAACGCTTCACTTCTGTTCTTGCACACCGTACCATGCTGGAGGCTGGTTTGAAGAAAAAAGACCGACAAAATAAAGCATTGGTGGACGAGATAAGTGCTACTATTATTTTGCAAACATATTTGGAGAGTAAACGTAGTATATAGGACATAAGAATAATTTAATTTTTTAGTAGAGTATAAAATATGATTTTACCTATTTATGTATATGGTCAACCTGTATTGAGAAAGGTTGCAGAGGATATAACACCGGATTATCCGAATCTGAAAGAGTTGATCGAGAACATGTTTGAAACAATGGTACATGCGGACGGTGTAGGATTGGCCGCTCCACAGATCGGCTTGCCTATTCGCGTAGTCACAATTACATTGGATCCTCTTTCGGAAGAATATCCTGAATTTAAAGACTTTAATAAGGCTTATATCAATCCCCATATTCTGGAAGTAGGGGGGAGAAAGTGAATATGGAGGAGGGATGTCTAAGTCTTCCCGGTATTCATGAAACAGTGAAAAGAGGTAATAAGATTCGCGTGAAATATATGGACGAAAATTTTGTGGAGCATGAGGAAGAGGTGGAAGGTTATCTGGCTCGGGTGATGCAACATGAATTTGATCATTTGGATGGTAAAATGTTTATCGATCATATCTCGGCACTCCGTAAGCAGATGATTAAAGGAAAACTGAATACGATGTTGAAAGGCAAAGCGCGTAGTTCTTATAAGATGAAACAGGTAAAATAAAGATAAAAAACGTTTATATCCCTGTTAAGTAAGCGAAAAGCATTATTTTTGCTTCGTTTACAAGTATAAAATATCAATGATAAAAAGAATCTTAACCGTTTTATTACTGTTCCCAACGCTGGTGTGTGCGCAGATAAATACGGATCGGGTGATGACTATTGCTCGAAACGCTCTTTATTTTGAGGATTATGTTCTTTCTATTCAGTACTTTAACCAGGTTATTAACGCTAAGCCTTATTTGTATGAACCTTATTTCTTCAGGGCATTGGCAAAACTGAATCTGGAGGATTTTCAAGGTGCTGAGGCGGACTGTGATGCAGCTATCCAACGCAATCCGTTTGTGGTGGGTGCTTATCAAATTCGTGGTTTGGCAAGGATTCGTCAGAGTAAATTCGATGGGGCGATTGAGGATTATAAGAAAGCATTGCATTATGATCCGGAGAATATCACCTTGTGGCATAATCTGACCTTATCTCACATCCAAAAGAAAGATTATAATTCTGCGAAAGATGATTTGGAAAGTTTACTGAAAGTATCCCCGCGTTATACCCGCGCTTATCTGATGAGGGGGGAAGTGGCTTTGCAACAGAAGGATACGATTGCTGCCTTGAATGACTTCAATAAAGCGCTAGATTTGGATAAATATGATCCGGACGCGTGGGTTGCAAGAGCGATTGTGAAATTGCAGCAGGCCCGGTATGCAGAAGCGGAGGCGGATCTCAACCGTGCTATTCCGTTGAGTGCTAAGAATGCGGGAATTTATATTAACCGTGCATTGGCCCGGTTTCACCAAAATAATTTGAGAGGTGCCATGAGCGATTACGATCTGGCATTGGATATTGATCCGAATAATTTTATCGGTCACTATAATCGTGGTCTGTTACGTGCTCGGGTAGGGGATGATAACCGAGCTATTGAAGACTTTGATTTTGTCATCAAGATGGAGCCGGATAATATGATGGCTGTCTTTAACCGTGGATTGCTGCGTGCACAAACAGGTGATTATCGCGGAGCTATACAAGACTATACCACTGTTATCAATCAGTATCCAAATTTCCTCACCGGATATTATCAGCGTTCGGAAGCCCGCAGGAAGATTGGAGATAAGAAAGGGGCCGAGCAGGATGAATTTAGAGTTATGAAAGCACAGATAGACAAGCAAAACGGTGTGACGAATAAGGATGTAGCACAGAATGCGGACAAAGATAAGGAGAACGATGGTGAAGAGGGAGAGAAAACCCGTAAGAAGTCTGATAAGAATATGAATAACTATCGTAAGATAGTGATTGCGGATGACTCGGAAGTGGAACAACGTTATACAAGTGATTATCGTGGACGAGTGCAGGATAAGAACGTGAATATAACGCTGGAAGCGATGTTCGCTTTGACTTATTATGAGAAGATGAGTGACGTGAAGCGTTCGGTGAACTTCCATAAATATATTGAAGACATGAACCGTACGGGTATACTTCCGAAACGTCTTCGTATCACAAATATGGAAGCTCCGTTGACGGAAGAACAGGTGAAAGTTCATTTTGCCTTGATTGATACGCATACATCGGCGATTGTGGAAGATGACAAGAATGCTTCGAAACGTTTTGCCCGCGCGATTGATTTTTATCTGGTGCAGGACTTCTCGAGTGCGGTATCAGATTTGACCCAGGCCATCATGTTGGATGGCGATTTCTTCCCGGCATATTTTATGCGTGCGTTGATCCGTTGTAAACAGTTGGAATATCAAAAGGCTGAACAAGCTGTCGAAACAGATGTTGTTCCGGGTGATAATAAGCGCAAAGAGATTACTGCGGTAGATTATGAAGTGGTCAGAAAAGATTTGGATAAGGTGATTAATCTGGCTCCGGACTTTGTATATGCGTATTATAATCGTGCTAATGTTTCGGCTATGCTGAAAGATTACCGGGCCGCGATTACCGATTATGATAAGGCTATCGAACTGAATCCGGATTTTGCAGATGCTTATTTCAACCGTGGGCTTACTCATATTTTCTTAGGTAATAATAAACTTGGAATTTCTGATCTGAGTAAAGCCGGTGAGTTGGGGATTGTGTCCGCTTATAATGTTATCAAACGTTTTACGGATCAGTCGGAATAACATTTTTTTGATAAAAAACAGAAAACTCAAAAGATTTAGTTACTTTTGCGTTCAAATTATGGAAAATATAACATCATCATATTATGATAAAGATAACATTTCCCGATGGCTCTGTTCGTGAGTATAACGAAGGGGTGAACGGTTTGCAGATTGCTGAAAGTATCAGTCCGCGTCTGGCACAGGAGGTGCTGGCATGTGGGGTGAATGGCGAGACTTATGATTTAGGACGTCCTATTGATGAAGATGCTAATTTTATTCTTTATAAATGGGAGGATGAAGAAGGTAAGCATGCGTTCTGGCATACAAGTGCACACTTGTTGGCGGAGGCTTTGCAGGAGCTTTATCCGGGTATTCAGTTTGGTATCGGACCGGCTATTGAAAACGGATTCTATTATGATGTGGATCCGGGTGAAGCCGTGATTAAAGAAAGTGACCTTCCTGCCATTGAAGCAAAAATGTTGGAACTGGCTGCAAAGAAAGAAGACGTGGTCAGAAAAAGCATTGCAAAGACAGATGCTTTGAAAATGTTTGGTGACCGTGGAGAAACATATAAATGTGAATTGATTTCCGAACTGGAAGATGGACACATTACGACTTATACCCAGGGGGCGTTTACTGATCTTTGCCGTGGTCCTCACTTGATGACGACTGCTCCGATCAAAGCTATTAAATTAACTTCTGTGGCGGGTGCTTACTGGCGTGGTCATGAAGATCGTAAGATGTTGACCCGTATTTATGGCATCACGTTCCCGAAGAAGAAAATGCTGGATGAATATCTGGTATTGCTGGAGGAAGCGAAGAAACGAGATCATCGCAAGATCGGTAAGGAGATGCAGTTGTTTATGTTCTCCGAGACGGTAGGTAAGGGACTTCCTATGTGGTTGCCGAAGGGTACTGCATTACGTCTGCGTCTGCAGGAGTTCTTGCGTCGTATACAGACACGTTACGATTATCAGGAGGTGATTACTCCGCCAATCGGTAATAAGCTGCTGTATGTGACTTCGGGGCACTATGCAAAATATGGCAAGGATGCTTTCCAACCTATCCATACTCCGGAAGAGGGGGAAGAGTATTTCTTGAAACCCATGAACTGTCCTCACCACTGTGAGATTTACAAGAACTTCCCGCGTTCTTATAAAGACCTTCCGTTGCGTATAGCTGAATTTGGTACGGTTTGTCGCTATGAACAAAGTGGTGAGTTGCATGGATTAACCCGTGTGCGTAGCTTTACACAGGATGATGCGCATATCTTCTGTCGTCCGGAACAGGTGAAAGATGAATTCCTTCGTGTGATGGATATTATATCTATTGTGTTCCGTTCTATGGATTTCCAGAATTTTGAGGCGCAGATATCTTTGCGTGATAAAGTGAATCGTGAAAAGTATATCGGTAGCGACGAAAATTGGGAAAAAGCTGAACAGGCTATTATCGAGGCTTGTGCGGAAAAAGGCTTGCCTGCCAAAATTGAGTATGGAGAGGCTGCTTTTTATGGTCCTAAACTTGATTTTATGGTGAAAGACGCTATCGGGCGTCGTTGGCAGCTAGGTACGATTCAGGTTGACTATAACTTGCCGGAGCGTTTTGAGCTTGAATATATGGGCTCTGATAATCAGAAACATCGTCCGGTAATGATTCACCGTGCTCCGTTCGGGTCAATGGAACGTTTTGTCGCCGTATTGATTGAACATACTGCCGGTAAGTTCCCATTGTGGCTGACACCGGAACAGGTAGTTATTTTGCCAATCAGTGAGAAGTTCAATGAATACGCAGAACAGGTAAAGACGTATCTGAAAGTGCATGAAATCCGTGCGATTGTGGATGATCGTAACGAGAAGATCGGTCGTAAGATTCGTGATAATGAAATGAAACGTATTCCTTACATGTTGATTGTCGGTGAGAAGGAAGCGGAAAATGGAGAAGTTTCTGTTCGTAGACAAGGCGAAGGTGATAAAGGAACTATGAAATTTGAAGAATTTGCTAAAATTTTGAATGAAGAAGTTCAGAATATGATAAATAAATGGTAACTTTGCAGCCGTTTCAGAATAAAATATTTAGTATAACAATAAAAAGAACAAATCAGGAAGTAAACGTTTTTAATGAAGAATGACACTCTAAAAGGGCAATACAGAATCAATGAACAGATTCGTGCCAAGGAAGTTCGCATAGTAAGCGATGATATTGAACCGAAAGTATATCCAATCTTTCAGGCTCTGAAAATGGCTGAAGAAAAAGAATTGGATTTAGTGGAAATTTCTCCTAATGCTCAACCCCCTGTTTGTCGTATTATTGATTATTCTAAATTTCTTTATCAATTAAAGAAACGTCAGAAGGAACAGAAAGCAAAGCAGGTGAAGATTAATGTGAAGGAGATTCGTTTTGGTCCCCAGACAGATGACCATGATTACAACTTTAAGTTGAAACATGCCAAAGGGTTTTTGGAAGATGGCGATAAAGTGAAGGCTTATGTATTCTTCAAAGGTCGTTCTATCCTTTTCAAGGAACAGGGTGAAGTACTTTTGCTTCGTTTTGCAAATGATTTGGAAGATTATGCAAAGGTGGATCAAATGCCGATATTGGAAGGAAAACGTATGACTATTCAGCTTTCTCCAAAGAAGAAAGAAGCTTCTAAAAAGCCTGCAACGGGCGGAGCACCCAAACATGCTGCTCCTGCACAAAAAGCAGAGAAGCCGGAAATGAGTGCAGAATAAGAGGATGCGTAACGCGCAGGTATAGTGCGTTGCCATTATATATTTAATAATTTAAAAACAAGTAAGATGCCAAAGATGAAGACTAACTCCGGTTCTAAAAAAAGGTTTACCCTTACCGGAACAGGTAAAATCAAAAGAAAGCACGCTTTTCATAGTCATATTTTGACTAAGAAAACTAAGAAGAGAAAAAGAAATCTGTGCTACTCCACAACTGTTGATACAACAAATGTAAGCCAGGTTAAGGAACTCTTAGCGATGAAGTAATCAAAAGCGTAAAAGTATTATTAAAGTATTAACCGAATGCATTAGCCTGAAGTTCGCTGCGTGAAGTAGCGGCGCTAACATTCAAAAAAAGTAAAACTATGCCAAGATCAGTAAATCATGTTGCTTCAAAAGCAAGAAGAAAGAAAATTTTGAAATTGACCAGAGGTTACTTTGGTGCGAGAAAGAATGTATGGACCGTAGCTAAAAACACTTGGGAAAAGGGGTTGACTTACGCGTTCCGTGACCGTAGAAATAAGAAAAGAAACTTCCGTGCTCTTTGGATACAACGTATCAACGCTGCCGCACGTCTTGAAGGAATGTCTTATTCTAAACTGATGGGTGGTCTGCACAAAGCCGGCATTGAAATAAACCGTAAGGTTTTGGCCGATTTAGCTATGAATCACCCGGAAGCTTTCAAAGCTGTAGTTGCTAAGGCAAAAGATGCTTAAGTTTCAACAGATATGAGTTACAAAGTGTCAGTTACTAAGCTAGTAACCGGCACTTTTTTTTTGTTAGGCAGATAAAAGGGAATGAAAAAAATATGAGTCGGTAAACAAATTCCTTTTTTTTCTTGTTAATCTCATAGATTCTGATTACATTTGTGATACAAAAATATTAGCCGCGTCGACTGGATCGGGAAACTCATCAAATTAATCTGATGCACCGAGAAAGCTTCGTTCTTCAATGGCGGGCCACATCCTTCGGGACAGCTTTAAGCCGGTGGATTACAAAGAAGGCGAGCGCTCAAATCTTGTTCTATCAGAGTTTCATCACATCGTCGATGCGGCTTTTTTTATATACTTTTCTATGATATTTTATTTCTCTGGTACAGGTAACTCTAAGTGGATTGCAAATCAGCTTTCCAAAGGACAAAAAGAAGAGTTGGTTTTTATCTCTGATGCATTAAAGGATGGAGTATTGGAGTTTTGTTTGCGGGCGGATGAAAAGGTCGGTTTTGTATTTCCTGTCTATTCGTGGGGACCTCCCGGAATTGTATTGAACTTTATTAGACAACTCGTTTTAAAGGAGTATAAAGGACAATATTTGTTTTTTGTTTGTTCCTGTGGTGATGATACCGGGCTTACCCGGCAAGTGTTGGCGAAGGCATTAAAGAATAAAGGCTGGGAATGTCATGCCGGTTTTTCGGTAACCATGCCTAATAATTATGTATTACTTCCCGGTTTTGACGTAGATGATAAAGAGTTGGAAGAGAAAAAACTGGCGGATGCTGTTCTGACTGTCAGTAAAATAAATGCATTGATAAGTAAGAGAGAAGCTGTGTTTCTCTGTCATGAAGGGAGTATGCCTTTTATCAAGACGAGGATTATAAATCCGCTGTTTAACCGTTTTCAGATGTCTCCCAAGCACTTTTATGCTACGGATGCTTGTATTGGGTGTAAGTGCTGTGAGAAGAGCTGTCCGGTAGGGAATGTTACAGTTGTGGACGGAAGACCTGTCTGGGGAATGGATTGCACCTCATGTCTGGCATGTTATCATGTTTGTCCGCAGCATGCAGTGCAATATGGAAAGAGAACGAAAGATAAGGGACAGTATTTCAACCCCAATTAATCTACTGGCTATTGCTAAACATAGGTAAGGCAAATATACAAATAGTGATTTTTAATTTTCAATGGTAGCTTTTTATACTTCAATAGATCATCTGAAAAAACAATCGAATACTCAAAAAGAGGATTGTCATATAAAATAAAAATAAGATCTGATGCAGTATTTTTTAAGTCCTTGCATTTATTAATTATGAATTAGAATTTATATCTTTGCAAAATCTAAAAAATATGTTTATGAAACAGATGAAATTTTTCTTGGTGGCTTTGATGGTATTAACGAGTGTGTCTTTTACTTCTTGTATGAAAGGAGAAGATAATACCGTTGTTTCTGTGTTTGGTATAATCACTCTAAAGAGTAATTTTCCACAATGTGAATTTCAGGTAGCAGGGGGAGGAGTAACTTTTATATCAAATAAAACAGTAGAAAGTTTGATGAATGCCACTCCTGGTGATATTGTATTTTTGAGTGCTCAATATGATACAGAAACGCAGCCTGTTGACCAAAATACATCTAAAATTTATGTTGATGTAAATTTTGCTATAAAAATAAATGGTAATGTGTCAGCAGGCTCATATCCTATGGAAGTTAGTAAATCTTTAGCTAATCGTACAATTATGCCTTTAAGCAATTATCAAGGTGCTCTACCTTCGATGTATGGTTCAGATTGGGTTGTTATTCCTATTCCTTATTATACAGAAAAATATGAAAATATTTCTCAGCATTCGTTTACGCTGGCCTATTTTAAAGATGAGGAGGTTAAAAATTCAATATTGAAATTGCATTTGTATCATAAATCATCGGAAGCTATTGATAAAGAAAAGACGGTAAATATTGCTTATAATCCGTATGAAGCTTATAAAGCATTTAATATAAGTCCTTTAATTTCTTCTTTTAAAAATGATAATGATGGACAAACTCCTCAAAAGATTGTTGTTGTAACTCAAGAAAGTAGTTCTTCTATTGAAATCACAGGAGAAAATACTGATAAGTACACAGAAAAAGAATATAATGTTGAAGGTTATACTGCAAAATAGCATTGAACTACAAAGAACTATTTAACATAGCAATGAAATTGATTTCCTCTCCGGCCAAGGCTTGGGAGGAAATTTCTATGGAGGAGGATAGACGAAAAGTATATATGGCTTTTGTCTATCCTATGATTGGTTTATGCGGCTTGTCCGTATTCATCGGTTCATTACTGACGAATGGATGGGGTGGCCCGCAAAGTTTCCAGATAGCTATGACTAACTGTTGTGCCGTAGCTGTAGCCCTGTTCGGTGGCTACTTTCTGGCAGCTTATGCCATAAATGAAATGGGAGCAAGAATGTTTGGTATGCATAGCAATATGCCGTTGACGCAACAATTTGCAGGATATGCGCTTGTTGTGCCTTTCTTACTCCAGATTGTAACTGGACTATTACCCGATTTTAGAATTATTGCCTGGTTGCTGCAGTTCTACATCGTCTATGTGGTATGGGAGGGAGTTCCTGTACTGATGGGAGTGGAAGAAAAACAACGATTAAAATATACCCTTTTGTCGTCTGTATTGTTAATACTATGTCCGGCGGTGATACAAATTGTGTTTAACAAACTGACGGCCATACTTAATTAATTGTGTGAAGATGAAACAACCCTCTGTAAATATAAAGAATAAACGGGCTACGTTTGATTATGAGCTGATAGATACCTATACAGCAGGTATTGTGCTGACCGGTACGGAAATCAAATCCATTCGTTTGGGAAAAGCAAGCCTGGTAGATACGTTTTGTTATTTTGCGAAAGGCGAATTGTGGGTGAAGAACATGCACATCGCCGAATATTTCTATGGATCGTACAATAACCACACGGCACGTAGAGAGAGGAAGTTGTTACTTAGTAAAAAAGAATTGGAAAAACTCCAGCGGGAGATGAAAAATCCTGGTTTTACGATTGTTCCTGTACGCTTGTTTATCAATGAAAAAGGTTTGGCGAAACTAGTAGTCGCTTTGGCGAAAGGTAAGAAAGAGTATGATAAACGAGAATCTATAAAGGAAAAAGACGACCGTAGAGATATAGCAAGAATGTTCAAGCGGTAAGTCACCGCTAATAAGATAGACGCTGGACTGAGAAGAGCCTGGCTGATGATGGCAGAGTAGGTTATTAGGTATTAATGTGATAGGGTAATGAAAAAGACAATTTCTCAAGTTGTATCCGAGCGCATCCTTATTCTGGATGGGGCAATGGGTACAATGATTCAACAATATAATCTTAAAGAAGAAGATTTTCGTGGTGAACGCTTTGCGCATATTCCCGGACAGCTGAAAGGGAATAATGATCTATTATGTTTGACACGACCCGATGTGATTCAGGATATTCATCGTAAATATCTGGAAGCGGGTGCGGATATCATCGAGACCAATACGTTTAGTTCGACCACTGTTTCCATGGTTGATTATCATGTGGAAGAATACGTACGTGAGATGAATCTGGCAGCCGTAAAACTAGCCCGTGATCTTGCTGACGAGTACACTGCAAAGAATCCCGATAAACCTCGTTTTGTAGCCGGTTCTGTAGGACCGACCAATAAGACTTGTTCTATGAGTCCCGATGTGAATAACCCGGCTTATCGTGCTTTGAGTTATGACGAATTGGCTACATCCTATCAGCAACAGATGGAAGCAATGCTTGAAGGTGGGGTAGACGCCATTCTGATTGAGACAATCTTTGATACTCTAAATGCCAAAGCTGCAATTTTTGCTGCTGAACAAGCTATGAAAACGACAGGCGTGGAAGTACCTGTCATGTTATCTGTAACGGTGTCCGATATTGGCGGACGAACATTGTCCGGTCAGACATTGGATGCATTTCTTGCTTCTGTACAACATGCCAATATCTTTTCTGTCGGCTTGAACTGCTCATTCGGTGCCCGTCAGTTGAAACCATTTCTGGAACAGTTGGCAGCTCATGCACCTTATTATATTAGTGCCTATCCGAATGCCGGATTACCGAACAGTCTGGGTAAGTATGACCAGACACCTGCGGATATGGCTCATGAAGTGAGAGAATATATTGAAGAAGGATTAGTCAATATTATTGGTGGTTGTTGTGGTACGACAGATGAATATATTGCTGAATATCAGTTGCTTGTAGAAGATGCTAGACCACATGTTCCTGCTTCTGCACCAGATTGCATGTGGCTTTCCGGACTTGAATTATTGGAAGTTAAACCAGAAATTAACTTTGTAAATGTCGGTGAACGTTGCAACGTAGCCGGTTCACGTAAGTTTCTCCGTCTGGTAAACGAAAAGAAATATGATGAAGCTCTCTCCATCGCCCGTCAACAAGTGGAAGACGGTGCCTTGGTGATTGACGTCAATATGGACGACGGACTGTTGGACGCAAAAACAGAGATGGTTACTTTCCTGAATCTTATCATGTCCGAACCGGAAATAGCCCGTGTTCCGGTAATGATTGACTCTTCCAAATGGGAAGTGATTGAAGCCGGCTTGAAATGTCTGCAAGGAAAGTCAATCGTTAACTCTATTTCCCTGAAAGAAGGCGAGGAGGTTTTCCTTGAACATGCCCGTATCATTCGCCAATATGGAGCGGCAACCGTTGTAATGGCTTTCGATGAGAAAGGACAGGCAGATACAGCCGCCCGTAAAATAGAAGTTTGCGAACGGGCTTATCGTCTTTTGGTAGATAAAGTAGGTTTTAATCCTCATGATATTATTTTTGACCCCAATGTGCTTGCTGTAGCCACAGGGATTGAAGAGCATAATAACTATGCTGTGGATTTTATTGAAGCTACTTCATGGATCAAAAAGAACCTTCCGGGTGCTCATGTTAGCGGAGGAGTCAGTAACCTTTCTTTCTCTTTCCGTGGCAATAATTATATCCGTGAGGCGATGCACGCTGTATTCCTTTATCATGCCATTCAGCAAGGAATGGACATGGGGATTGTGAATCCGGGAACTTCTGTGTTATATAGTGATATTCCGACCGATGTATTGGAGAAGATAGAAGATGTTGTCTTGAATCGTCGTCCGGATGCAGCGGAACGTCTGATAGAATTGGCGGAATCTCTGAAAGCAACTATGAACGGAACTGCCGGACAACCGGCCGCCAAACAAGATGTGTGGAGAGAAGAATCCGTTCAGGAACGCTTGAAATATGCTTTGATGAAAGGAGTTGGAGATTTCCTTGAAAAGGATTTGGCGGAAGCATTGCCGCTTTATGATAAAGCGGTTGATGTGATTGAAGGGCCGTTGATGGATGGAATGAATTATGTAGGCGAGTTGTTTGGTGCCGGTAAGATGTTTCTTCCTCAGGTTGTGAAAACTGCCCGTACGATGAAGAAAGCTGTAGCTATCCTGCAACCGATTATTGAATCGGAAAAAGTGGAAGGAAGTGTTTCGGCAGGAAAAGTGTTGTTGGCAACAGTGAAGGGTGATGTGCACGATATTGGAAAAAATATTGTAGCGGTAGTGATGGCTTGCAATGGTTATGATATTGTAGACCTGGGAGTGATGGTGCCTGCAGAAACTATTGTACAGCGTGCTATTGAAGAAAAAGTGGATATGATTGGGTTGAGCGGTTTGATTACTCCCTCTTTGGAAGAAATGGTACATGTAGCTATGGAACTCGAAAAAGCAGGACTGGATATTCCTCTTTTGATTGGTGGAGCTGCTACATCGAAAATGCATACGGCATTGAAGATTGCTCCTGTCTATCATGCACCGGTGGTACATCTGAAAGACGCTTCTCTGAATGCAAGTGTGGCTTCCAAATTGTTAAATCCGCAGTTGAAAGCCGAACTGGTGAAAGAACTGAAGACAGAATACGAGGTACTCCGCGAAAAAAGCGGTTTACTGAAACGTGAAACTGTTTCGTTGGAAGAAGCTCAGAAAAATAAGTTGAATCTGTTTTAGATAGTATCACAATGAAAACAATCGGTTTCTTATGTCGATAATATCTTCTCATGTAGAAGTGTGTGTGGAATATTCAGTAAATGTTCCCCCCAAATACCATGGCATATGAAGATGATAGAGTATAATCACTTCATATGCCATTATTATTGTCATTTTTCTGTATATTCTCATATACTCTTATCTGACAATACATGAAGTTCCGGAAGAAGTCTTCTGACCTCTTCTGATTCTTTCAGTAAACTCATATCATGCAGCTTTCCCCGTTCTGTTCCTGATCTTGTCAATCACCAGTATGGCATTTGCTGTATGTATTCCGAAGAAAATCCACAGGATTTCCGTCTTCTTGTTCCTTGCCTTTATCCTTGCGAGCGAGTAATGTTGCTTTTGAGTGCCGAAGCTTCCTTCAAGCCGTGTGGCCCTTTCTTTTGAGAGTTCGCTTCTAAGCAGCTTCCTCAAAGGCTCATCTTTGCCCTCCCTTCCCTTGCGCACAAAGGATGTGGATATCCCATATTTAGTACAGAACTTTCTGTTGGCATTATTGGCATATATGGAATCGGCAGCCACACATCTTACCCTTACATTCATCAGCTTCTGCTGCATACGGATACAGTCCTTCAAGCGTATCCCCTCATTGAAAGCCTTGAACGAGAGGTGTTCGATGAACGATATGCCGTCTATCTGTATATTATTGACCTTTGCACCGAACTCGACGGACTTGGTTTCCTTGCCTCTGACGATGGGACGTACATAATGACGGTCGATGCTTATGATGCGGTCACTGACTTTTCGCCCTTCAAACATTTCCTTTTCCTGTACAAGCACCTTTCTGATGATGGAAAGACGCTTATGGTAATCCTGCGTATATCGGAGTAAAGCACCGTACTCGCTATGGAGCCCATCCCTTTGACTGAGGAGCTTTTCAAGAAGCTTGATCATACGGCGCTTAAGCATTCTTGTCCTTGAAGCTCTCCTCTTTCTTTTCTTGCAGTAGGACAGATAGGATTCCGCCACATTCCTGTATTTGTTGCGCGGACGCCTTATGCCCAGATCCCTGCAATGCCGGCATATATGCCTGTAGAGCCATTCGATGCTTTCCCAAAGGAGTTTCATGTCCGTAGGAAAACGCATGTGGCTCTCATAGCATGTGGCATCGGTCATGCAGACGTGAAGGTTATCAAGATAAGGTTTCCAGTGTGAAGCCAGGATCTCCTGGAAGGAATCAATGTCAAGGCGGGATGCTATCTCATTACGGATGGCACTGACTATCTTGAAGTTGGTTATGGGAAGGGACGGGGGGATCATGATTCCACAGAACATCTGGTAGTGTATGTTCCCGTTCAGATGTTCCACCAGTTTCCTGTCGGAGAATCCGGTGTATGCCTTCAGGACCATAAGGGCGATCTTTGCGGAAGGACTGAATATGTTCCTGCGGCCCCAACGTTGTTCAGACAGGCCTGCGGCTTTTGCCATACGATCAAATGGAAAGACCGAATGAAGCCTGCCAAGCTCACTCTCATGAAAACTCTTGCGGCATTTTTCCAGAATATCAAATTCTGTAAAGCCCAAAGTTGGGTGGATTTCTGAAATTTT
>NZ_JBGFSP010000013.1 GCF_041227145.1 Bacteroides sp. AN502(2024)
GATTTTTTTCCCCCTTTTTTTTGCCGAACTATTGTGGAATCAAAATAATGTCGTATATTTGCACCGCAATTGAGAAATCAAGTATGCGCCCAGATGGCGGAATCGGTAGACGCGCTGGTCTCAAACACCAGTGGATTCACTTCCATCCCGGTTCGACCCCGGGTCTGGGTACTGAAACGGGGGAGAGGAGTTATCTTCTCCCTTTTTTGTGCCTTGCCGCCTCGTTGACTCATTGGTCTGCTCATAGATAAGCTCAAGCACCTTGTTGTAAGAAAAATAGTGGGATAAATTTTGTCTTAATCTGAAAAATCGGAGAAGAGTTTAAAAATTTGAGTAATGTGCTTCAAGGTAGCCTATCCCCCAAATAGTTCGTTTCCATACGGTAAGGCACAAAATAATATGTATATGAATTGTTCGATCCGGTACTGAAGCAATCCGAATCATGTACTTGAGTTGCCCAAGTCTCCTGCATTATTTCATTGAGTGTAGTATTTGTTACAGGCAATTCTCCTACTAATTACAGTCAAATCTCCCACTAACTATTAAAAAGAAAAATCGCCTTCAGCCTTCAGTTCTTCACCAAAGTCCCTGTTCATCGACGTTTGGGCCTGAAAGCACTCCTGAAAGCGAATGTGTATAACTCCGGCTCCTTACTTACTTCCAACAGAGGCTCTATTATAGCAAAACAAAGCCTGCATTTCATGGTAACAGAGCCTCTGTTATAACCAAACAGAGCCTACATTTCATCTCACAATAGATAGTTCTACCGGCAAGTCTGAAAAAAACTGAAAGCGCTGAAAGCACTACCCCTTGCCTACAATACCTTCCTGCAAGGGTCAATATGTTCCGGTTTCAGCCGCTATCTCCTTCCTGCAAAGCGTTTGCGGGTAAAACTGAAACGGCTGAAAGCAGATTATGGTATGAAAATTCAATAAGATATATGATTAGGTCTATATTAATGCCGGAATTAAATTGTTTAGGACTATACATGGAATGGCGGACAGAAAATTCTTTCTTTGCAGGATTGCGAAGAGTTGGCTCTATCCCCACTAAATTTCTACTGTGCCATTATATCGGAATTCGGGGTCAGTAGAAAAATAGTACGATTTGTTTCAAGATGTTTCATTTGCTTGAAACACTTTGTTTCAAGGCGTGAAATTTTTAAAATGACTGTTTACAATAGGAAAATAGGCGGTGATAGGTGATAGATGAGGTGACAGGTTAGTGACAACCTATCACCGCTCTGTAAATACGATGAATAGGGAGTTTCAGAAAGATGGTGATAGGATGAAAGAGGATTTTCGTTTTTATGTATGAGAGAGCCGTGTACTCATTGACTGAATTCTCTGACATTTGCTTGCGGATGTCAGAGAATTTTGCGAATACGGAATATTGTATGTAGCCTGCCTTGTTCACGTTCACGATTCAAAATAACTTCATCTCTTGATAACGTATACCCACTAAGTTTCTACTGATCCCGGAATTCTGGGATCATGAATCATATTAATAACCTCCTATATTATTTATTCATTGCCTTCATATTTATTCCACTGTCGCCAACGTCAATATACTAATCCGTATTCCCTCCACATTCACCAGACAAGAAGCACATGCCAGCGTAGTAGAACCGGTGGTCAATACATCGTCAACGATCAGTATGTGTTTCCCTACAAGTGCTCCGGGACGTTGAAGTTCAAAGATACCTTCCACATTATCCCGACGTTCAAGTATGGATTTGTGTGTTTGTGTTTCCGTATTTTTCTTACGCAATATGGATTCTGTATCTATGGGGATTCCTGTTACAGCAGTGATTCCACGGGCAATCCATTCGCTCTGATTATAACCGCGAATTTGCAGTTTTTTCTTGTGAAGCGGTATAGGGATTATGACATCAATTCCTTGAAAAAAGTGGGAAGATAAAAGTTCTGCTGCCATATACCGCCCCATAATTGCACCGATTTCCTTCTGTCCACCATATTTCAAACGATGAAGAATCAGCCGAAAGTCACTTCCTTTCTCATAAAAGAAAAAGGAAGTAGCCCGTTCCAAAGGAATTTGTCCCCAGAAAAGCCGTTCCACCGGATTATTTTTTCGAAGATGATAGTTCGTACGAGGTAGTTTGATATTGCATACCGTACAAATACATTCCTCTCCCTTTGCTAACGGTCGGCCGCAAACAACACAGCAACGGGGAAACAGTAAAGATAAAAAAGAACTAAGCCAGTCTTTTACAAGAAGTGTGTGTCTCATAGTAATAGAGATTTTAAAGTTGCAATACCACTTACATATTCAATGGAGGGACTTCTGCCAAAAGTTTCTGAAAGAAAGAATGCAGAATTCCGTTCGTTGCAATAATATGGTGGCCTTCCATGAAATTATCTTCGCCATAGAAGTTAGTAACCTTTCCTCCCGCTTGCTGGACGATCAATGCCGCTGCGGAGTAATCCCATTTTCCGAGAAACGCTTCCATCGACGCATCGAAACGCCCAATAGCTACATAGCAAATTGCAACGGCAGCCGAACCATTCATGCGAATACCTCCCGCTACCCCATAAAGCTGATCGATAAGATGAAGAGCGGTCTGTTTATATTGTAGATAATTATAAGGTAGTTCTGTAATGACAAATGCATCTTTGATGTTCTCAACGTTCGACACATGAATTTCTTCACCGTTCATAAAAGCCTTTCCGCCTTTCCAGGCATAAAAACATTCATCCCGGCAAACCTCATAAACAACACCTAAAAGAAGTTCTGTGCGATTGCGCAAAGCAATAGACACACAGTAAGGAGCCTCATCATGAATATAATTTGTAGTTCCATCCAATGGATCAATGACCCAGCAGTAGGGTTCATCCTGATAAGTGACAGAGCCTTCTGCTGTTATCGAACCCTGCTTCGGGCAGTAGAGCTGCAAGTGCTTTCACCACCCGCACCTTTGACTCTTTATCTACATAAGACACATAATCATGCACATGTTTTTCCACCACATGTTCACGACGGAAGTTCTTTCGTTCTTCTTTCAAGAAATGTCCAGCCTCTGTAGCAATTTGGCATACATCAGTGGTAAGTTGCTTTAAATCCAACATTTATTACTCAAATTAAAAAGTGCTCCGAAGTTATAACTTTTCCTGCAAAAAGCATAGAAGAAAATAATATTTTCGTGTTTGACAC
>NZ_JBGFSP010000014.1 GCF_041227145.1 Bacteroides sp. AN502(2024)
GAAGGTGTGTCAAAATGTGCACCTTCTTTTTTTGCCCAAAGCCCCGACTTTCACAAGCAGGGGCTTTGTTATTACCTAAAGATTTTGTATCTTTAAGCATAAAATTTCACACTATGACAAAGATACATTTTCGTCCTTACATTCCCAACCAAACCATGCTTTTTCCTGAGAGAATCGATGAGGATATTGCAGAAAACGATCCGGTTCGCATGGTTGACGTTCTGGTTGAAAGCCTGAATCTTGAAGGTTTCAGAAAGTTATACAAGGAATGCGGCCGTAGTGCTTACCATCCCCGAATGATGCTCAAGGTTATTCTGTATGCCTACATGAACAACATCTACTCCTGCCGGAAAATAGAAAAGCTACTCCATCGTGATATCCATTATATATGGCTGGCCGGATACGAGAAACCGGATTTCATTACCATCAACCGATTCCGCAACCGGGTGAAGAAGGAAATCAACGAGGTGTTTACCCAAACCGTACTTCTGCTTTCTTCCAAAGGTTTCATCAGCCTGAATGTGGAATACATTGACGGTACAAAAATCGAATCCAAGGCAAACAAGTACACTTTCGTCTGGAGAAAAACGGTCGAACGGAACCGTGAACGCCTGATGAAGAAAATACATGTACTATTAGGTCAGATAGACGAGTTCATCGCTCAGGAGAAATCATCAGAGACCAATGAGGGGATAGAGTTTACTCCGACTATGCTGACCGAAATGGCGGGAGAATTACGTAATGCACTTGCACAGGCTCCCGATCCTTGCACGAAAGAGGAAAAGACTGCACTGAAAAAGAAACGCAAACAGCTCAAGGAGCTGGAAGAACACAGAGATAAACTGCAGGAATACGACGGTCATCTGGAAAATCTGCAAGCTCGCAACTCCTATTCCAAGACAGACAAGGATGCCACTTTTATGAGGATGAAGGAGGACGCCATGCGTAACGGGCAGACAAAACCCGGCTACAACCTTCAGATCGGTACCGAGAACCAATTCATTACCGACTTCGCTCTTTTCTCCAATCCTACGGATACACTGACCATGATACCTTTCCTGCAATCCTTTTCAGGCAGATACGACAGATTGGCCCATATGGTGGTTGCCGACTCCGGATATGGTTCTGAGGAAAATTACCGTTTCATGTCTGAAAACGATATGGAAGCCTACGTCAAATACAACTACTTCCACATGGAACAGCGACCCGGATTCAAACCGAATCCGTTCAAGGCCGAAAACTTCTATTACAATGAAGAACATGACTATTGCATCTGCCCCATGGGACAAAAGATGCGGAGGACAGGAACCGGGCATGTGAAAACTGCATCCGGATATGTAAGCGAAAATGCCAGGTACAGAGCCGTCAGATGTGAAGGGTGTCCGTTGAGATGTCTATGTTTTAAGGCAAAGGGAAACAGGACAATAGAACTGAATCACAGACTCAGGAAATACAGGCAGAAAGCCAAAGAATTACTATGTTCCGAAGAAGGACTGAAACACAGAGGGCAAAGATGTATAGAACCGGAAGCTGTGTTCGGGCAAATAAAATATAATATGAACTACAAACGTTTCCGCCATTTTGGAAAGGAGAAGGTCTTTATGGACTTCGCATTCTTGGCCATTGCCTTCAATATAAAAAAGATGTGTGCAAAAATGAGAAAAGAAGGTATAGACTGGATGATTAAACTGTTTTATCCATTTGTACCCGCTCTTTTCAGATGGGGGGAACACATTTATCAACAAATCTTCAAAAGAGCGCAGCTTGAAGAAGGTTTACTGATTCTTTATAGGTGATGAAAAAAAGAAGGCGTATCGTTCATTACGACACACCTTC
>NZ_JBGFSP010000015.1 GCF_041227145.1 Bacteroides sp. AN502(2024)
TGTCTTATACGGATTTAGGTTGACACCTTTTTAGAGACATAAAAAAAGAAAAATTATGTCTAAATTATCTCGTAAGATTTATTCTGAGACTTTCAAATTGGAAGTTCTCCGTGATTACTTCAGTAGCGGTTTGTCAATGTTTGCTACTGCCAAGAAATGGGGTTTACCCAACCATACTTATATTCTGCGTTGGCAAAAGTGTTATGCAATTGATTCGGATTCCTTATCTTTGTCCCCCGAACTTCTGTCAGATCTTCAAATGAAAAAGAATCCAAAATCAAAATCTAAAGAAGAACTTCTTGAAGCGGAAAATTTGCGTCTGAGAAAGGCTTTGGAACTTGAAAAACTTCGTTCCCATGCCTTTGAAAGACTGATTGAACTCACAGAAAGAGAAGAAGGGATTTCCATCTTAAAAAAAGATGGTGCCAAATAGTCACCGGCCTTCGTGAAGAGTTTCCTCACATCAGTGTGAAAACCCTTTGCGGACTGTTTGGCATGTCTTCCCAGGCCTATTACAAAAAGAAAAAAAATCTTTTGTCGCGTCATCAGATCAGAACAGCCATCTTGGATGCCGTCTTCTTCTACCGCTCAAAGGCTCCGGGCATCGGTGGTTTGAAATTATACCATGAGCTCCGCTCCCTTTATGGAAGCGAGATAACCGGAGGGCGGGATGCCTTCCTTCATCTGCTGCGTTCGGAACGCCTTATGCTGCCCCCGAAGAAACCCAGGCATACGACGGACTCCCACCATCTTTACAAGAAGTATCCGAATCTGATCAAGGGGGTAACGGCACAATACCCGAACCATATCTGGGTATGTGACATCACTTACATCTGGATTGAAGGTGGCGTATGCTACCTCCATCTTGTAACGGACATGTACTCACATGCCGTTTTAGGATGGGTGCTCTCTCCCAGTTTGCATGCCGAATATACGCTACAGGCACTGGAACAGGCCATCAATGAGGCCGGAGGTGGCAATCTTTGCGGCACAATCCACCATTCCGACCGGGGGGTACAGTATGCCTGCGATGCCTATATCGACACACTGGTCACTCATCATATACGTGTGAGCATGACTGAAGATTACAACCCGACGGACAATGCGGTAGCAGAAAGGATGAATGGCATCCTGAAAACGGAATGGATATACGGCATGTCGCTGTTCAGGGATAAAGAGATGGCACGGGAGCAGATTACGCGAATGATTGACTTCTATAATAATGGACGACCACATATGAGCATAGGTATGAAAAAACCCATGGACGTATATCATGGAGAGGTGCCGGGAAAATCATTGTGGAAAAAATAAGGTTCCATATGATAAATAAATACTATATTTGCGATACCGAGAGCCCGAGCACACTCAGATTTGTCCATTGTTTTTACGTATGACAACTATCTTAGGAGCAAAGGGAAGAAACTAACAACTGTTTTAGTTATGAATAACAGAATGTGACAACTTATTTAGTAACTAGCCTCTAAAAGTGACAACCATTTCTAGTATAAGTCA